>NHJA01000006.1:0-10542 GCA_002171845.1 Candidatus Pelagibacter sp. TMED203 | reverse complement strand
TTTAAGATACGTAAATTATAACACATAAATAACTAAAAAAATAGTAAAAATGTCAGCCATTATAACTGATCAACTTAGAATATTGAATGCTGAGAATTTTGTCTCTGCAGCAACTTCTACTGTAAATTCATATTATTCTTTTGTTGGTTTGCCTAATGCTACCAATTATTCTTCCACTTGGGATTCTAATCCTCCAGCACCTAAGGATAGTTTTGATCAGGAAGATGATTATTGGGATACTATGATTGCACTAAAGAAGATTACTACTTCTGATGTGCGTAGAATGGTTAGTAAAAATACTTGGACATCAGGTATAACATATGATATGTATCGTGGTGATATAAGCAGAACAAATACAGCAAAACCATCTGGAGCAACTAATTTATATGCATCTAAGTATTTTGTAGTTAATGAAGATTTTAAAGTTTATATTTGTCTTCAGAATGGAACAGATCCAGAAAACGTATCAGGAAGACCTTCACTAGACCAACCCACCTTTACAGATTTAGAACCAAAGAATGCAGGTAATAGTGGTGATGGATATATTTGGAAATATCTTTATACGATTAAACCAAGTGATATTACCAAATTTGATTCTACAAACTTTATTCCTGTTCCTGGTAATTGGGAATCTAGTACAGATAATGCTGCTGTGAGAGATAATGCATCTACTAGTGGTCAATTAAAAATTGCAACTATTACTAATAGAGGATCTGGTATAGGAACTGCTAATAGAACTTATACTGGTGTTCCTATTAATGGAGATGGTTCTGGAGCAGAAGCTACTATAGTTATTAATAATGATGCTAAAGTTGAATCTATTAATATATCAAAAGGTGGATCTGGATATACCTATGGTACTTTAGATTTAACTGCAGGTGGAGTTCCTACTGGTACTACAATTCCAGTTTTTAATGTTATTATTCCACCTCAAGGTGGTCATGGAGCAGATATTTATAGGGAGTTAGGAGCTAGTAATGTTTTAGTTTATTCTAAAATTGAAAATGATGCATCTAACCCTGATTTTATTACAGGAAACCAAATATCTAGAATAGGTATTGTAGAAAATCCACAAGCATATGATTCTAATGTAAATTTAGAACTTTCTAAAGCTAGTTCTGTATATGCTTTAAAACTTATTGGAGCAGGTTATACTACTGCTACTTTTAATTTGGATGGTCAAGTTACTCAAACTGTGGGACTTGGATCAACTGCTGTTGGTAGAGTTATTTCTTATGATCAAACAACAGGAGTTTTAAAATATTGGCAAGATAAAAGTTTAGTAGGATTTAATAGTGATGGATCTCTTAGAACAGATCCTACATATGGTTATTCATTAAATAGATTTACATCAAATCCAACAAGTGGAGGAAATGTAAATATTGCTAGTAATGAAAGTACTTTAGGTATAGACACTAGTTTTGGAACATCAGGTAGTCCTGGTATAAGTACTGTAATAAATAATAGAACATATTACCTTGGTCAGAGTTTTACTCAAGGAGTTTCTAATCCTGAGGTTAAAAAATATTCTGGAAACATTATATATGTTGATAATAGACCATCTATTACCAGATCTGCCAACCAAAGAGAAGATATCAAAGTCATCTTGCAATTTTAAAGAATCATGCCACAGGAAACCAATTTAAACGTCGCTCCTTATTTTGATGATTATAACAAGGATGGCAATTATTATAAAATTTTATTTAAACCTGGATATCCTGTTCAAGCACGGGAATTAACACAGACTCAATCAATACTTCAAAATCAAATTGAAAGGATGGGCAACCATACTTTCACAGAAGGAAGTTCTGTGACTGGTGGTGGTGTTAAATTTACGAATGCTTATACTTCTATTAAAATACAACCTTCTAACCAAGGATTTGATGTAAGAAAATATTTAGTAGATCTTAATAATAAAGTTGTAGTAGGTAGTCAATCTGGACTTAAACTAGAAATTAAAGGATATATGGCTGATAGATATCCTGATAATTCCTATGTTGTATTTGTAAATTATTTAAATAGTGGATCTGATAATAATCCTAGAGTTATATCTGGTGAAAGTTTGCTATTGGAAGGAGATTCTTTTACTACTCGTGAAGGTATAACTTTTCAACCAGGAGAATCTGTTGCTCAATTAGTTACTGGAGTATGTACATTTGTAGGAGCAGCTGCAGTTTTATCTAAAGGTATTTATTTTGCTAGGGGTTGTTTTATTGAAGCTAGTGAGCAGACAATTATTTTAAGTCCATTTGTTAATGATGTAAGCACAAGAATTGGTTTTGAAGTTAATGAAGATATTATAAATTCTGATATAGATCCTTCTTTGGCAGATAATGCAGCTGGATATAGTAATTATACTGCACCTGGTGCTGATAGATTACGTATAGAATTAAAATTAAAGGCATTGCCTTTAAACCAAATAAAAGTTCCAAACTTCATAGAATTGATGTTAGTTAGGAATGGATCTGTTGCTTCTAGTAAGAATAAAACAGAATATAGTGAAATTGGTAAGGAGTTTGCAAGAAGAACTTTTGATGAATCTGGCAATTATTATGTTAAACCATATACAGTTACTCCTAGAAATACTTTAAATGATTTTGAAGGTAATAATGGAGTTTTTACTGAATTACAATCAACTTATAACGATAATCAACCAAAAGAAGAGTTAGGAACATATAAAATATCTCCAGGAAAAGCTTATATTGAAGGATATGAAGTAGAAACTATAGCTCCTACTTTTTTAGATTTTGACAAAACAAGAGATACAAAACTTTTAGAAGATCAGAGTATTAATTATTTTACTGGACCTACTTTTACTTTAAATAATGTTTTAGGATCACCTCAAATAGGAGTTGGAACTGATTATACTGTTAGTTTAAGAGACACGCGTGTTGGATTAGCTTCTACTAATCCAGCAGGAAAAGAAATAGGATTAGCTAGAGTTTATGATTTTGCATTAGAATCTGGTTCTTATGATTCTTCAAATCCAAAATCTAATGAATGGGATATTTCTTTATATGATATTCAAACTTATACAAATATAACTTTAAATACACCTACTACTTTATCTACTCCTACTCATATAAAAGGTAAATCTAGTGGAGCTACTGGATATTTAAGATTTGGTGTAAGTGCTGGTACTGCTGTAACTGCATATAATACAAAAGGCAAATTTATTACTGGTGAACAGTTCATATTTAATGGAGTAGAGAGTGGAAATGTAGCAGCAGCTACAACTGCTCATAGCACAAGTGATATTAAATCTATTCGTGGAACTGTAAGTACAGCTAGCACATTTAATGCTGATGTAAAACAGAGTTCTTTATTCTCTATAGGTGAAGTTAATATTAGTATTGCTACTACTTCTGGAGCTTACTTAGGTATATCTACAGTTACTTCTGCAAACCCAAATAAGTTTTTCACTGGAATTGCTACAGTGGGAAATATCGTAGAGTATAGTAATCCAGGAAAGAGCACTATTTCTTATGCAAAGGTTGAAAGTGTTTCTCAAAGTTCTCTAACTATATCTGGAGTTACTACTGTTACTGGTGTATGTGATGGAGGTTTACCTACAAGTATAATAAATCCATCTAATCTTAAAGTACTTACTTCACAATTCCAATCATCAACTGATAATAATCTATACACAAAACTTCCTAAGACAAATGTATCTAGTGTAGATTTAACAGATTCTAGTATTGTTATTAGAAAACAATTTGATGTCACTATTACTGATGGTTCAACTGGTGCTGTTAGTAGTGGAAGTGCAGAAGAAACTTTCTTGCCTTATGATGAGGAAAGATATGTTTTAATTAGAACTAGTGATGGTCTTACAGAATCTTTATCTGCAGATAAAATTAATTTTAACACTGGATCTACTCAAGTAACAGTTAATGGATTGGGTAGTAACAGTGGAGCTAAGTTAATAGCAACTCTAAGAAAAATAAATGTAAAGGAAAAAATTAAAGAAAAACAGAAAATTAACACTGTTACAATTATAAATTCAAAATATTCTCAATCTGGAATTGGTACAACTACATTAAATGATGGTCTTGCATATTCTACAGTTTATGGTACTAGAGTTCAGGATGATGAAATTTCTTTAGGAGTTCCTGATGCTACTTTAATATATGGTGTTTTAGAATCTAAGAATAGTAGTAATCCAATTTATCCCAAATTGTCTTTAATTTCAATTGATAGTGCTACTGGAAAAACTGATGATTTGTTGATTGGTGAAAAATTTATAGGAAAGGATAGTAATTGTAAAGGAATTTATATAAGTAAATTTGATGATTCTAGTATTAATTATATCTCTTTAAATGATTATACTCTTCAAGCTAATGAAGTAGTTACATTTAAAGAATCTGGTATAAAAGCCACTGTTTCTTCTACTACTTTAGGATCATCTGATATAACTGATGAATTTGAATATGACGATGGTCAGAGAAATACAATCTATGATTTTGCTAGAATTATAAGAAAATCTGGTTATAAGGAACCTGGTAAAAAAATAACAATTATATTTGAGTCAGCATTCTACTCTGCTGCAGATACTGGAGATATCACCACTGCTAGTTCTTATGATAGTTTTAATTATAGAAATTTACCATCTATAAATGATAGTAGGGTAAGTGATATTATTGATATTAGACCAAGAGTATCTGATTTTTCAGGAACTTCATATTCTCCATTTGAGTTTTTAGGTAGAACTTTTACTGGAGATGGAAATTCTGCTAAGAATATTTTAGCATCAGATGAGTCTTTATTATTAGATTATTCTTTCTATCTTCCTAGATTGGATAAAATATTTTTAAGTAAAGGTGGAACTTTCCAGATGATAAAGGGAGTGCCAGCAGAAACTCCTGAATGGCCTAATTCTGTAGATGGTGCTTTAGAAGTAGCTTCTATTAAATTACCACCTTATATTTACAATATTGAGGATGTAGAAGTAAGTTTAGCAAGATATAAAAGATATCAGATGAGTGATATTAATAGGTTAGAAAAAAGAATTGAAAGTTTAGAATTTTATACTTCTCTTTCTTTATTGGAAAGAGATACTTTAAATATGCAGGTAACTGATACTGATGGTTTAAATAGATTTAAATCTGGATTCTTTGTTGATGATTTTTCTACTACAGATAATCAAATCAAAAAAACCATAGTAAAAAATGCAATTGATTATACTAATGGTGAATTAAGACCCTCTCCATATACTACTGAATTAGATCTTAAATTAGACATTAATAGTGCTAATGGAATTAGGCAAACAGGTAGAGTATTATCTTTAGATTATGATCATGTAGTTTATACAAAACAACCTTTTGCAACTAGAACTGAAAGTGTTACTCCTTTCTTAATTAATTATTATGGTGGAACCATTGTACTAACTCCATCTTCTGATATATGGATGGATCAAGTAGTATTGGAAGCTAAATCTCAAGATCTTACTACTTATACTGAAACTAGTGAACAAGTATCTGCTGGTGGATTTGATAATAGCACTGGATATAGTCCTGTAATATGGGATGGATGGTCTACTACATGGACAGGTGGTGGTAGTGGAGAAAGATTGATTGATGAATCAAGTTATGATCATTTTGGTGGTTGGGTAGAAGGTCAAGGACAGAGGACTAGAGAAAAGTATAGAACTATTACCAAAACATTCCAAAAGGGAAGTAGTGCTAGTAGCACTCAACAAAGAACTGGTAGGAGATCTATACAAAGAGAAACCTTTACTACTCAAAATGAAGGAGAAAAGGTAATTAATACAGATTTAGTTCCTTACATGAGATCTAGAAATCTTGATTTCTCAGCTAAAGGACTAAAACCAACTACTAGTGTTTATGCATTCTTTGATGGAGAAAATGTTAATAAATTTATAGTTCCTAAACTTCTTGAAATTAATATGGTTACAGGAACCTTTGAAGTGGGAGAAACTGTTATAGGAACTACTTCTGATGGTAAGGAGTTAATTAGGTTTAGAGTAGCTGTATCTAATCATAAATTAGGTCCATATAATGATCCAGGTGCTGTATATAATACCAATCCTTATTATCAATTTACTCCAATTTATAGAAGAGGAGTTTTAGTTGATAATATATTACCAGAAAATACAACAGGTTCTACTAATCTTTCTTCTGTTTCAGCTGAAGTTATTGACATACCTGCTGAATATTCATCAACTTCTACTATTTTGAATGTGGATACACTAAGTTTGTCTGATAAATCAGAAAACATTTATCATGGATACGTTGAAAAAGGTCTTAAATTAGTAGGAGAAACATCTAGTGCTCAAGCAACAGTTGGAGATGTTAATTTAAAATGTGATAATTTAGGAAGTGTAAGAGGATCTTTCTTTATTCCTAGTCCTAATGATATAACTACTCCAAAATTTGAAACTGGTAAGAAAGTTTTCAGACTTTCTAGTAGTCCAAGCAATAGTCAAAATGCTACTAATGTTGGTACAGATGCTTCTGAAACATTTGAATCAACTGGTAATATTGAAACTCTTCAATCTACTATCATTAGTGTTAGAAATATTTTAACTCATACTCAAATACAAACTGAGACTAGAACCACTGGTGGAGGTGGTGGAGGTAGTTACAGCACTACCCAAACTATTACATTAGGTTCTGAAACTACTGGTTATCCTGGAAGACAAATTAATGGACATGAATGGGAAGTAGGAAAAGGAACTGATACTACATTAGATTCAGGAACTAAAGTTGTAGATGTAATAGACGATGATGAATGGCAAAATGCAGTAGCTCAAAGAGTTACTTATGTTGATGTTGACCAAATTAGTGAACAACAATGGATTGATGCTGGACGTGGTGAAGATGGAACTCCTGATGTAGGAGCTATAGTTACAGAAACTGTTGTGCAAATAGATGATGCGGGAAATACTCAAAACAGACTAGTGGTTGCTAATGAGTATGGCAATGAAACTGCAAATACTGAAACTCAAATTGAACAGCAAAATCTAACTGTGTTTACCAGTTATGATGATCTGAATTCTGCAATAGCAGATCAAGGTGGAGAATTAATAACAAATTATAATGATGATACTGAAAGTGGAACTGGAAGAGTTGTTGCTTTTGTTGATCCTGTTAATGCAGATCCAGTTGATCAAGTTTATCTTGATAGATTAGGTAGAGCACCTGATGGTCCTGGTAAAGAATATTGGGAAGAGCAAATGAGAAGTGATCCAGCCACTGCTGCTGCTATGGCTATTTTAGATTCTGGAGATTCTATTCATAAGGGAACTGGTACTTATGAATCTGCTGCTGCAGCAGTTTCAAAGTTTTTAAATAATGTCTTTGATGGACAACCAGAAGTTCAAGCTAGAGAAGCAGATCCTGAGAATTTTGAAGGAGTTAATGAATTTTGGGATGGTAAAAATCACTCTTCCTTTGATAATCAATCAGTTTTATGTGCAAATAAAACAGACCCTCTTGCTCAATCATTCTTCTCTGCAGATAGCACAGGTATCTTCATTAGTAGAGTAGATGTTTATATGGCATCTAAGGATGACACTCTTCCATTAATGGTTCAATTAAGAACAGTTAAAATGGGACTACCTACTGAAGAAATAATTCCTTTTGGTGAAGTAGTAATTGATCCAGAAAATGTATTACTTTCAGATAATGCTAGTGTTGCTACTCCAGTATTATTCCCTAGTCCTGTATATCTTCCACCAGGAGAAACTTATGCTGTGGTTCTTTTATCAGTAAGTACTAATTATAGTGCTTGGATATCTAGAGTTGGTGAAGTTGACATTCAAACTCAAAATAGACCTGAAGCAGAACAAGTATTAGTATCAACTCAACCAACTTTAGGTTCTCTATTCAAATCTCAGAATGGTTCAACTTGGAACCCAAGTCAGTGGGAAGATCTTAAGTTCACTCTCTATAGAGCAAACTTCAATAAACCTAGAGGAAATATTAATTTCACAAATCCACATCTTTTAACTTACTCTGATGATATCAGTCCATTAGTAAAAGATTCTCTAGAAATTAATTCAAATAAAATTAGAGTAGGATTCAATACTACTATATCTGATACAGGTATAACTTTGGGTAATATAGTTCAGCAGCATGGTAGTAATGCTACTGGAAGATATGTTGGTTCTGCAGGAACAGCAACTGGCAATTTAACTATTACAAATCCTGGTGTTGGATACACACCTTCTGCTGCTAGTGAAACATATAATCATGTTTCTATGGTTACTCAAACTGGAAGTGGAAGAAATGGTACATTAAATCTTACTATCACTAATGGGGTGGCTATTGCTGCTACTGTTGTAAATGGTGGTAGTGGTTATCAAATAGGTGATGTAGTTGGTGTTGCTACTGTAGGATTAACTTCTTTAGGAAGAAACATTCAATTCTCCATAGCATCTCTTACTGGAAATAATGAATTTGTCCTTGATAATGTTCAAGGTGAATTTGCAACTGGTGTGGGCAAAACAATTCAATATGTCACTAGTGCTGGAATAGTTACTCTTAACCATGCTGCTGGTGGAAATGTATTCTTATCAGCTGCTCAAGTTACAGTAAATGATGGATTGCATATTAAGGTAAATCAAAAAAATCATGGTATGTATTCAAATCAGAATACAGTTACCTTAACTGATATTGAATCTGATGTTCAACCAACAGAATTAGCAGCAGATTATGATTCATCTTCTACTGGATCTATCATAGTTGATGATGGAACAGAATTTGCTTCATTTGAAAATGTAGGTGTTGGTTCTACTAACTTAGGTTATGCTAAAGTTGGAAGTGAAATAGTATCTTATAGTGGGGTAACTAATAATACCTTAACTGGTGTTAGTAGAGGAGTAGATTCAACTCAAACTCTAAGTCATTCTACTGGTGATTTTGTTCATAAGTATGAATTGGATGGTGTTTCTCTAAGAAGAATTAATACTAATCACAATACAGCAGATGCCACAGTTACAGATTCTACTGGATTAGATTTCTATAATATTAAAGTTGATATGTCTACTAATGGTGTTGATAGATCAGTAGGAACTAGTTTACCAAAACTACATTTTAATGATACTAAATCCACTGGTGGTATTAGTATTCTTTCTAGTGAGAATATTCCATTTGAAGTTGTAAGTCCAATTATTCAGAATATTACTCCTACTGGAACTAATCTTAATGCTCAAATTAGAACAGTTACAGGATCTAGTATAGATGGATCTGAAGCACCTTATGAAGATAAAGGTTTTGAAGAAATTAGTTTAACTTCTAACAACTATATGTCTAGTCCTAGAATGATAGCTTCTAGAATTAATGAAACAACATCATTAACAACTCTTCCTGATAATAAATCATTTACATTAAATCTATCCTTTGAATCTAATACTGGTTTATTATCACCTATAGTTGATTTGGATAGAATTGGAGTAATTCTTACATCTAATAGATTGAATAATCCTATAACTGATTATTCAACTGATGATAGAGTTAAGAGTTTGAAGAATGATCCTCATGCATTTGTATATGCTTCTCAACCAGTAACTTTAGAAAATGGGGCAACATCCATTAAAGTTCACTTAGAAGGGCATATCAATGTTACTAGTGATATTAGAGCATTCTATGCCCTAGCAGAAGATCCAAGTGATGAATTCATTTATCAACCTTTCCCTGGATATACTAATCTATTACCTACAGGTCAAGTTATAGATCCAGCAAAGAATAATGGATTACCTGATAAGGCACTTCCTAAGACTGATGTTATAGCATATACATCTAAGCAAGTGGTATGGAATGATTATGAATTCAGTATTGATAATCTTCCTACATTTAGATGCTTCAGTATTAAATTAGTTGGTAGTGGTACTAATCAGGCACAACCACCTAGAATGAAAAATCTAAGAGTTATTGCTCTTGCATAATATGAAACACACAAATGTAGAAGGTCATGCTGACTTAGTTCGTGATAATAGCACAGGTGCTATCTTAAATAAAGATACAAGTCAGTATAACCAATACCTAACTCTTCGTGCTAAAAGACAGCAAGGAACTGATAGGATAGATAATATGGAAGATGATTTAAAATCTTTAAAGGATGATATTAATGAAATCAAAAGTTTACTAAGAGCACTATCTAATGGCTAAAAACACTCTTACATTTGATCCTAGTTCTGGTGTTGCGTATGGTGTTAATCTCACCCTCAACACTGGAGCAGACTTGGATGCTGACTATACTGTAGTTGGCACATCTGGCACTGCTTTTGATTTCACTGGATATACTGGTTCTGCTCAACTTGCTAAGAGTGTAGCGATTGGATCATCACAACATGCAATAAAAACATTTGAAGTTGGATTTACTAGTGCTAAAGGTGGTGAGTTTAGATTATCACTAGGTTCTACTGCTACTAGAAATTTGCCAGAAGGTAGATATGTATATGATGTTTTAATTGGTTCTGGATCTTCTGTTTACAGAATAGTATCAGGAGATGTGTTGGTTATACCTGGTATATCATCAGCACCATAAATAAACTTATACTAGTAAAGTAGATAAATGGCG
>NHJA01000005.1:0-10347 GCA_002171845.1 Candidatus Pelagibacter sp. TMED203 | reverse complement strand
TTCTGGTCAGGGAGCAGGTTCTACTAACACAGCTGCCATAGCTATAGGAGGAGAAGTATCTCCAGGATTTACAGCTAACGCAGAAACTTGGAATGGTTCAAGTTGGACAGAGGTTGCAAATTTATCAACAGCAAGAGGTTATCATGCTTGTGGTGGATCACAAGTTTTAGCTATAGCTACTGGTGGAAGAACACCTACTTATGTAGCAAACACAGAAGAATGGACTGTGCCATTCACAACTAAGACATTTGACACAGATTAAGACTTGACCTTAATCTATAAATAAGTAGATTGGTTATGACTTTATGTCAAAAGAAAAACGCAACATACAAACATTAGCTAAAACTCAATCTAAATACCTAACAGGTATTTTGGATGAAGAGGATGTTAAACAATTTAAAAGTTTAATTCCTGAGCTTAAAGATACTTGGAAGAAAAAACAAATGTTTCGTACAGAAACAGAAATGAGATTTTCTGTATTATCAGATAATAAATATCCAACTAAAGCTGCTAAGTATTGGCAATGTGTAAGAGAACAGAATACTCACTTTGAAAATTTAATGCACTTATCTTTTGATGCTAGAAAGAATGATGTAGAGATTGAAAAGATAAGAGATAAGATAAGTAAAGAAAAAAATAAATTAGAAAAACAATTATTACAAATAGAATTAGAAGAAAAGATTTATGGTAAAGCAAGTATGGAGTTAGTTGCTAAACATAGAATGAGAGAAGTAGCAACATGGTCTAAACTTAAAAAAGAATTTGACGATGGTAAATTTGATAAAGAAGATGTTAATACCCACCAAGCTAAATCTTATATGTTAAGATTACAACATCAAAAAGCAACACTAACACCAGGTTCATCTCAACCTGAAGTCTTTAATGTATTAGGACAACTTGATACATTAAATAGAGTTATAAAAGATGGCGAGTTACTACCTAAAGGTAAAGAAAATAAAAAACTAAAAAAATAATATGAAGTTCGACTTTGTTTATCTTGGTCAAACAGTTTTAAAATACCAAGTACCCTTAGAGGTATTTGTTGCTCTTAACGATATATACGAAAAAAGAAAAAAGGAATTACCTAAAGCAAACAAACAACTTGTAGGTAAAATAGAAGATGAAGTGTCTTTATTTTATTCTGGTCCTAACAGTAATAAAATGCACCAACATTCTTTTTTGCCTCAAGATATTTTACAATGGTTTGATTCTATATTTAATCATTATCTTATATGGAATAAAATTGGTGAAAACCATAGATCAATAAATTCTATATGGGTTAATGAAATGAAAGCTAATGAGTACAATCCTGTGCACATACATCAAGGTAAACTTTATTCAGGTCTATCTTCTGTAATGTGTTTAAAATTACCAAAAGAAACAGGTATGGAATATTCAGCACAAGACAAACCTATGAATGGACGATTACAAATTATAGGTGCTGCTGCAGGTCAGTTTGCTAAAACAGATTATTCTCCAAACATGAAGATTGGAGACTTCTATGTTTTTCCTTATGACATGAGACATTGTGTTTATCCTTTTAATTCTACAAAAGAAAAAAGAAGAACTTTAGTTTGTAATGTAGATGTAGATTATAACCCAGTAGCAAGTAGATCGGCAGGAGGACAAAACGAATGATAACTTATATGCCACCATGGCAGTCTTATGTTGCTACTACAACAGGACCTTTATTTAGTCCAGAACAATGTAGAGATATTATTAATGCTGGTCATTCTTGTAAACCTGAACAAGCTAGAGTAGGTGGAGGAAAAAAAGGTAAGCATGATACTAAAAAAAGAGTTACTACAATTAGTTGGATTCCATTTCAAAAATTACCACAGATGTATAAAGTTATTGAACAACAAATATCCAAAGTTAATTTAAATCACTTTATGTTTGATGGTGTTAAAATTACAGAACCCGCACAATTTACAGAATATCCTAAAGGTGGATTTTATGATTGGCACATGGACTTAAATCCTTTTGGTGCTAATGGTGAACATCCTATTAGAAAAATATCTATGACTTGTTTATTATCTGATCCTTCTGAATTTACAGGCGGTGATTTATTATTTTCTGATACAGGTAAACAAGATGTAATAAAATTACAACAAGGACAAGCTATATTCTTTGCATCTTTTATGAGACATAGAGTAGCTCCAGTTAAAAAGGGAATAAGACGATCTCTTGTTATGTGGTTTGGTGGTCCACCTTTTAAATGAATCGAGAAGTATTATTTCCTACTCCTATCTATTGGAAAGATTTACCTGATGCTAAAAAAATAAATAAATATTTATTTAAACATATAAAGGCTTGGTATAAAAAAAATCCTAAAGGTGAAACAAAAACAAATTCTGGTTTTGGTTGGCATAGTCCAACAAACATGAATGAAAAAAAAGAATACAATCCTTTAACATCAGAATTATTTAAGATGGCTGAAGAATGTAATAAAGATTATGGTATTCAACCAAAGCTGGGACTAGGTAATATGTGGTGTAATATTAATCCTAGTTATAGTTACAACAAAACCCACACTCACCCAAACTCATTATGGTCAGGTGTGTATTATATTAAAGTACCTAAAGATAGCGGTAAGATATTTTTTGAAGATCCTAGACCAGGACCTAATATTTATATGCCTAGACGATTAGATAATTTACCAAAACAATTATGGAGAGTTACAGCTTACGATGCTATTGAAGGTCGTATGATATTCTTTCCTTCATGGCTGCCTCATGGTGTAGATATTAATATGAATACAGATAAGGGTGAAAAAAGCTGGAGAGTATCTGTATCTTATAATTTTATACAAACATGAGTTTTAAAAAAAATAAATACCAAATAATTCGTAAAGCAATATCAAAAGATATAGCTGATCTAGCTTTTACTTACTTGCAAATCTCTGCTGAAGCAGACTATTGGATGCTACAAAACAACAAAACTCATACTGCAAATCCTTTAATTGGAAATTTTACAGACCGACAAGTTCCTAATTCTTATGCTAAATATGCAGATCGTTTAATGGAAACATTATTAATTAAAACTATGCCTGTCATGCAAAAAAAAACAGGATTAAATCTTATTCCTACTTATGCCTATACAAGATTATATAGAACAGGTAATGTTTTATGTAGACATAAAGACAGACCTTCATGTGAAATATCTACTACACTTAATCTTGGCGGTGATCCTTGGTCTATCTATTTAGACCCGACAGGAAGCGATAATGTTATTGATGAGTATAAAAATATTATGAAACCTAATGCACCTAAAGGAATAAAAATAGATTTAAAACCAGGGGATATGTTAATCTATTCTGGTTGTAATTTAGAACATTGGAGAGAACCATTTAAAGGAAAACTTTGTGGTCAAGTTTTTTTACATTATAATTATGTTGAAGGTAAGTACGGCAAAGAAAATCTATACGACAAAAGACCTATTCTAGGTATTCCTAAATAACACATATCAATAATAACTTATATCTGATAGTTAAATTAGATGAAGTTTATTTTAGTTTTACATATTTGCTCAGTTGTTCATCTTAATTGTTTACCACCAGTAAATGATACTTTTATCTTTAATTCTTGGATAGAATGTGCTAATGCGGGTTATCTACGAGCTATTGAAACTACTAATAAAATGGATAGTGATATAGTAAACAGAAATCAAGTGGTCGTTAATTTTAAATGTGTACCAGTTGAGCAAACATAGGAGAATATTATGGATAAATTTTTAAAAGTATTTATTGAAGAAGTAAAAATATTTTGGAAAGATTTAAGAGATGGGATTAAAAAAAAAGTTAAGAAAATCATCTGCAACTGCAAGTGCCAAAAAGATTAAACAGTACGCAGAAAAGAGTAATAGTGTTCGTATCTCATACCATGAGAAAGTTTGTGCTGAACGCATGAAAACTTTATTCAAAGCTATTGACGAGATGAGAGCAGATATTAAAAATTTACACTCTGACATGAATAAGGGTAAAGGAGTTATATCATTTGTTATTATACTCGGTGGACTTATAGGAGCTGCAATTAGCTTCTTTAAATGGAATGGCTAAACGCAGAAAGACAGCTTCTGTTGGACTTTATAATGAACTCATTGCACAAGCACACTTTGCCAAAGACCCTAATAAAATTGTATTCGTACCTGCTATGGGTAAAGGACCAATAGATATGGTAGTCTTGGATATAAACACAGGAGAGTATCAAGCCTATGATGTTAAGAGTGCTAATTATAGAAAATCAGAGTATACTCCTAAAGATACCTATAAAAGGAAAGCAGGAACACTAATAAATAGAGGCTTGACAGGCGAGCAAAAAAAATTAAAGGTTAAAATATATTACAATAAATGAAACTTACAGCTAACATAACATTGGATGAGCTAACTAAGTCGCAGATTGCTGAACGGAAAGGCATTAACAATAATCCTAACCCACAACAAATAGAAAATTTAAAAGCATTAGCTGTCAATGTACTACAACCTATTCGTTCACACTTTGACAAACCTCTAATTATATCTAGTGGTTTTAGATGTGCAGAGCTTTGTGTAGAAATTGGTAGCAAAATTACCAGCCAACATGTGGCAGACGATGAAGCTGCTGCAGCAGATTTTGAAATACCAGGTGTAGATAACAGAGAACTTGCAAGATGGATTAGAAATAACCTTGAAGTAGATCAGGGTATATTAGAATTTTATAGAGATGGAGAGCCAACATCAGGTTGGATTCATTGTAGTTATTCAATTAATACAAACAGACAACAATGGTTAAGAGCCATAAGAGAAGAAGGCAAGGTAGTTTATAAACCTTGGTTAGAATAAATGGCAAGAGATTATAAATCAGAATATCAAAATTATCATTCATCATCTAAACAAAAAAAAGATAGAGCAGGTAGAAATACTGCTAGAAGAAGAATGAAAAAAAAATATGGTGATAGTATATTAGGTAAAGATATAGATCATAAAGATAGAAACCCAAGAAATAACAATATAAGTAATTTAAGAGTACAATCTAAATCATCTAACAGATCAAGGAACAGATAATATGTGGTTAAATTTATTAGGTATGGGAGTTAAGACAGCTGCCAAGCTATATCAAGACAAACAAAAAACTAAAGAAGCATTATCAGAAGCCAGACTTCACCATGCAGAGAAGATGAGGAGGGGGGAGATAGAGTACAAAGGTAAAGTATTCGAGCATCAGAAGGGAGACTGGAAAGATGAGTTCGTACTTATCGTGTTGTCTACCCCTATCTTCATGTTAGCTTACTCTGTATTTGCAGATGATCCAGAGATAGAAAGAAAGATGGATTTATTTTTTGAGAAGCTCCAATCAATGCCTTGGTGGTTGGTCGGACTTTGGGTATCAGTCGTTGCTGCTATCTATGGTATCAAAGCAAGTGAAATAAAAAACTTTAGCAAATGACAACCAACGATTATGATCCTAGGTTAATTGACAAATATCAAGAGCCAAGATATTTAGTTCATTTTCAATGGGATAAATCTAATGATGTTTATCGTTATGCTTTAGTTGAGGTTATACATCCAAAAGATATAGACTCTAGGAATAAAGAAAAAAAAGATGAGAAAGGTTTAACACAAAAGGAAATATGGGAAAAAAAATATCAACAGCTTACACCAACCAATATAAATCTAAGGTAAGTTTATTATCACAACAAACAGGTAAGTATGGCAAGAGTAAAGTTCGATCTAAACAAACCAAAGCACGAAAGAATCGCAAAAAAAACTAGCATTGGTAGACGACCAAAAATGTCATCTATGAATAAACATAAAAAAAGAACATGGAAAAAATATGCGGCACAAGGTCGTTAATTTATTAATAATTATATTACTTACAGGATGTTCTAAAAATATTCATTTAGACCCTATTCAAAGTACAGGTACTCAAATAGTTAAAATTGTATTTCAAAAAAATAAATAAACCATGAAACCTACAATAATAACATTGCTATATCTAACCTTTGGTGGCGATCTTAAACAAGATAGCTTTGAGATATTTACAAGTTGTGGTACTTGGTTTAATACTAATGTTGTAGTACATGAAAAAAGGAAAAAGACATTTATGTCAAATCATTATTACCACACCTACAAAGGTAAGAAAGTTATAGGTTATATTTGCGGAGGAGATGAACCACAATGAAAATAAATGAAGGCACAAAAGTTAGCACCGATCTTAAAACAATTTTATCTATTGTAGCAGGAGTTGCTGTTGGTGTATGGGTTTACTTTGGTATAGAAGAAAGACTTAACAGATTAGAAACAGCAGATACATTATTCCAAGCTGATCTTTTAAAAAAAGCAGAACAAGAACCCAAAAATTTAGAAATGCTGATGCTTATCGAACATTTGGCAGGGGAGGTAGAGTCTATTGAAAAAGAAATAGAAGCATCAAGATATAATAAAGTAAACATAGATCACTTAAAAGAACAAGTTGATATTTTAAATAAACAAATAGAAAAATTAAGAAACGGAAATCATTAAATGGAATTAGTTTTTGCACTTCTCATGTATCTAGGCGATCCACCAGTTTTAAAGGAACACTTACTCATGCCTTCGTTATCCGAATGCCTTTCAAGAAAAAGGATTTCCATGAGATCAACAAACAACGCACAGTTTCAATGTATGAAAGTTAATGCTGTTGTTAAAGATGGTAAAATTATAAGCATATCAAAAGCAGATTAATGTACTGCATCATTTGGTTTCAAAATGATCGTTGGCAGATATTCACAAACGAGGTATGGGAGACAGAGAAAGAAGCTACAGATTATGCTAAAAGAAATAAGTTTAAAAAAAACATTAAATGGAAAGTTGTTTTATATGATAGAAAATATTATAAATAGTTATGGTTATAAATAAAGCAAAGATGAAATGCAACGCACCTAAACGACAAGTGCAAGGTGGTAAGAAGTTTGTTGTTAAGGCTTGTGTTGGAGGTAAAGAAAAAATTATTAGATTCGGAGATGCCAACATGACTATAAAAAAATCTAATCCTGCTAGACGAAAATCTTTTAGAGCTAGACATAAATGTGCAACTGCTACAAGTAAAATGACTGCTCGTTATTGGTCATGCAAAAAATGGTAAAGAAAAAAACTTGGTCTAAAAGAAACATTACTTTAGTTTGTGGATATTGCATCATGTGTAAAAAACAGTTATTGAGTAATGAAGGTGGATGGATTATAAATGCAGAGAAGAAACGATTTTGTGAACATTATGGTGAAAATACAGAAAGTTGTTTTGATAAATATATAAATATAGGAAAACAAAATGAAAAAAGGCTACCACAAAACTAAATCAGGTAAGACAGCTAAGCAAGGTTTGTATTACAACATTAACAAAAGAAAGAAAGCTGGTACAAGTAGAAGTAAATCTAAATCTACTGTAAGTAAAAAAAGCTATCAATCTATGTTAAGAGGATTTAATTAATTAGTTCTTGTTTTAATTCTTTAAACTCTTCGTGAATTGTTTTTTCAGGTGTCCAAAATCTTCTGCCTAATGCTTTTAATCTACGATGATGAATTACAGTTGAGTGATCTATCTTCAACATTCTACCTAAATGAGATGATGAAGCACCATACACTTCAACCATAAGATTAATAATAATACTTCTAGCTCTTACTAAAGATTCAAATCTTCTTATACCTAACACTTCTTGTTTATTAACTTCATATTTTATACAAACTTTATTAATCACAGCATCTAAAGTTTGAGGAAAAACTTTCTTTCTTTCTGTTGCCAAACCACTTTTCTTTTCTTCAAATCTTTCTTCTCTATATCTTAATCTTAGTAATTGATTTTCTATTTTTGCTCTGTTTTGTTGCAATGACATACGATAGCCATTCTTAAATCCTGTTTTATAAATTAAAAGTTCTCTCCCTGTTAGTTCCCTGTACATAGGAGCTTTCATTGCTTGTTTTAATTGTGTTAGTGTTTTCATTTGCGTAGCATCCCCTCTGTTGTTTACACAACTTTCTGTTGTTTTTATAATTATGTAATTAATAAGACTATTAAGCTCTCATTAATTGCTCTTGTGTGTCTACTACTTTTCTACCAAGCCTAATACTATCTCTATGATATTTTTCGGCTTTCATTTGAGCTTCAAGATACTTCTTATGTTTTTTCTCTTGAAGGTCTCTTAGCTTTTGTAGACGCATTCTGATTTCCATCAGCATCCTCCTTCACTTTTGTAAAGTCCCATTTTATATCTGAAACTTTTACTTCTACTAACTCTCCCTCATTTGAGGGGTCGGCAGCTTTCTCAACGGAATCAAATCTTTCTAAATATTGAAAAGATGCTTGTCCGTTTCTTTCTCTTATATAGAATTTAACCTTATTGTCAATCATAGTCTCTTTCGATTGCCATTTCTATATAATGAATAGCTTTTAATAAGTCTTGTTTTTGACCTTTAGCCTTATGTCTACATAGATATTTAATAGCATTGCCTTCGGCAAATGGGATGTTGTTTTTGTTAATAAACTCACTAGCTTGGATAGGCATAGAAGCATAATGATCTCCACCTACCTGCTTTTTATATACATTATCTGTCATATTTAAATCGTCTGTGGCGAAGAAAAACAACTAATAGAAAGTCAAGGGTGATGACTAAAACTCCGCCACAAACTTTAGAGCTAAGCTCTATCTTCTGTAATTACCATAAGTTCCAGTTTTTTGATAGGGTTTTTTATACCCACCCATTGCTGGTTGCTGTCCACCACTACCAGATTGAGGTGCTTTACTATCGCTTGGTGTAAGCACTACATTCAATCCTCCTGTTGGTGTACCATCTTCTTCGGTAGCATCAAAAGCAGCTTGGCTGTACCATTTACCTTTTACCTCAACACCAATTTTCCAGTTCTTATCTGGTCTTTTTAAGTTTGGCGGTGCAACAAAGCTAGGTCTGTTATCTCCTGGCTGTTTGTCTGCATTTGGTATAAGTTTTATATATATCTTATCCATTATATTTTCTCCTGTTTGTTTAGTTTATCCTCTACACTTTCAACAATATTCATTATTGATTTATAAGTAGAGGGATGTTTAGTTAAGGCTTGTTCAATGTAAGGATCGTTTATTTTTCTAACTCTCCTATACTCATAAATGTTTCTACATTTTTTAAAATCATTTATGATTTGATCTACACCTTTATTTGTACTGTTATTAACAGCACCTTTAGTTTCTCTAGTTATTGGAATACCTAACATATTGTATTCTTCGAGGGAGGTTATGTCACTCTCCAATATACCAAAGAAACTTAAAGCTCTTGATATTGCAAATGTTTCGCAGAGCTGATATGATCCCTGCTTTTTAAAAGTTTTATGATGACCTGTTGCTAACACTCGTTCAGGATCATAAGCTAAAATTCTACACTTACAAATATAATAATCTTCTTGGTCAAATATTTGTGTATCAAATCCTAGTTCATCACCAAACACTTGTCTAAAGTATTTAATCTTGCTCCAAGATGATACATTTAAAGGAGGATTTTTTTTATCCTTATCAGCATCTTTAATATACACACCATCTTTACGCACTAATTCATTTATCTTTTTTATTTTATCACGCATCTAACCCCCAAAGTTTTTTAATAGTTTTTCGTTGTTTGTCTGTTAAGTATTTATAATGGTAATAATGATTAAGATCAGGTGGCTCTGAAATATTTGCGAGCTTCTGCAAATTACCTTTACAATATATAATCATTTGTTCCCAGTTATAAATTCTTCTTACCATCATGTCGTATTGGTAGTCTAAATGATCGTCATACAAAGCTGCATGAGTATCATCATAGATTAAATATTCTTTATCATTAACTAAAACTAAAAAAGGTTTCTTCCCTGTACACTTCCAATAGAAAGCGACTTGTTTCCAATAATCATCAAAGATAGCATCATCTCCAAGTGGTTGAGTTTTAAAATAGTATTCATCTCTACCTTTTTTCTTTATAATGCTTGGCGGTTTTGTTTTTAGCTCTACAAATAAACCATTCTTACCTCCTGTTTCGTAATCTATCCTTCCTATGATGTCGTGTAATAATTGTTTAGGTTTGTTCATGACATATCGTTCAGAAGTAATCTTATTTTTGCCACAAAGTTCCTTGACCACCTTTCTTGTTTGCTCAATGGTTTTGTGTGCATACTCAATCATGTGTTCTCTTGCGTAAGCATCTTTCTCATCAACAGGATCATACTTATTAATATCATCTAACTCTTTGCCAAACACCTCGTCATAGTTCCTGTTAGTTAATGTTATAGTTTTGTCTTTCCAATAAAGAGTTTCACATTCCATTCTTTGAGCTGTGTTGTTTACGAGGTTTCCAAATCTAGGTTTGTATTGCAT
>NHJA01000004.1:0-9810 GCA_002171845.1 Candidatus Pelagibacter sp. TMED203 | reverse complement strand
GTGGGATGTAGATCTAGATGAACTCTAGAACCAGCAATATATGCACTATAAGTTCCAAGACCAGGTTCACCAGAAGCACTTCCAACATTACTTGTAGTTAACTGTCCATATTCTACTAGATCTACATTTGTACCATCATGAACCAAAGTTATCTCATCATGCTCCCAGTAGGATGAATCACTAGCAGCATATGCAACTAGGATCTTAGATCCTCTGTAAGTAGTAGCAAAAGATACAATATTATGTTGTGTAGTAATTCCCAAAGGAACTGTTGAGGTGCTACTTACAATATTAACAATACCACCTAATCCAGTAGAACCTACACCAGCAACACTATCAGAAATATTAATTGCTACATTAGATACATCATAATTATTAAATTTAAACTTCTTAGGGAAGAATAGTAGTCTTCCATCATCACCAGCAATATCCATATCAAAGGAACCCAAATCTCCACCAAACTCACCAAGGTCAGTATTGGTTTCAACTCTACCATACTGATTTAAGAAGATATTACCAGTATCATCATGAAGAGCAGAAACTAATAGAATCTGTCTTTCTTTAGTAAATCTCTTATCTCTAATAAATGAAATATACTTTCTATACCTTACACTTGCTAAATTAAAACTATCAACAGACATGAAAGCATCTGTTCTAGCATTATTATTAAAGTCACCACTAATATCATCAATACTTAATACTCTATTACCAACAGACTCACTATAATCTTGAAGAATTTTAGTATCAAAAACTACTTCATCAGACACTATTTTAGAATCTATATTTAAAGTTTTTTCTCTTACTAAATCAAAATCAAATACTGTATTTAAATCCATTACAGAAATTAAATCTGTAACCACATCAAAGGAAGTTTGATCTTGAATAGTAGATATACCAGCATCAGTTTCACTCCTAACTATTAAATCACTAAATTTTTTAAATCCAGATGTATGATTTAAAGTTGATACTGGTTCATCCCATTTAGTGTATTGAACTTCAGACTGAAGTGAATATGAGAAATATTGATAGTATTCACTATCAAATATTCTTTGCTGATTATCATTTAAGAATCCAGAATTAGTTTGCCATCCCTCATTGACAATTGAAGAAGAACCTATATTATACAAAGTATTATAAGATGTATACTCACTAATAATTGCTTTAGTTTTTGATGATTCTCCAAAAAGAGTTTCTCCCACTTCAAAGTCAAAGGAAGATGAAATTTTAATATATTCATTTAATTTATTCCAAGATTGTAAAACTGCTGTTTTATTACCTGAAACTAAAGTTTCACCAACTTCAAATCTATTTTGTTCTATTTTAACATCAAAGGTAGGGAAATATTCTTCAGGAACAATCTTACCAAATGAAGAAGCAGATTTAAATGTACCAGGAATTTCATCTACACCAAGAGTATTAGATAAACTATATCTTACAGTTCCAAGTGTTCCTCCAATATTAGGATCTGTTGCTAAAATTTCAAATAATTTATAATTATAATTTACACTATTATAACCTTTACCAGTGCTTCCTAATCCAACACTTACGCCTTCAATCATTACCTTCTTACCCACCTCAAATGGATATTCAGCAGCATCACTAAAACTAGCTCCAATAGTTACTGTTACATCACCAGTTCCACTATTATAATCAATATTGTTAATGGTAATTCCATTAGAGTTGCTAATAGGAATAATTTTTGGAACAATATCATTTAAAAACTTACTATTTTTTAAAATAGTAACATGAGTATCTCCAAGTTCATAATCCAAATCAATTTCAGAAACTTCTTTATTAGTTAATCCATCCAAAACAACCAATCCTGGAGAACTTAAATAATTTGTTCCTACAGAAGAAATACCAATACTTTTAATAGATGCAAGAGCATCTATTTTTATTAAATGAGGTATTTGAGCTTGAGGTCTTAAAGTATTATCTGCAGAATAATCAAAACCTATATTCTGAATATCTACATTTGATATTCTCCCAATAGTAGTGCTTTCTGGTTTTAGAATAGCGTCTCTTCCCTCATAAGATCTAATAGTACTAATACCTGGAATAGTTCTATATTGTTTTCCTTTAGATCTTAGATTAATACCAGCAATAGGTCCTTGAGCTTTTGTTTTAGATGAATCATAAGAAAAATCACCATCAGAAGAAGAGTACTCCAATTTCTTTGGAGATTTTGGAGCTGAGAATAAAAATGTAGTGCTACCTACACCAACTAATGTATGACTACCAGTTAAAGGATTAGAAGAAAAAACTAAACTATTAGAATTTACATTATTATCAGTATCTCTAATAATTTCTTTTTTTATATCAGTATTCAAATCATCATTTATTGGAGTTAAATTATAATATAAATCTTTTTGAATTTGCTCAACATTTTTAATAGTTAAAACAGCAGTAGCATCTATTCCAATTCTACCTGATAGACTAATATTAAAATCATCAGTTTTTCCTGAAGTGAAGAATAGATTATTAAGATCTATATCAGAATATAAATTAAAATCAAACGCACTATAAGAAACTTCATTATTAACAAATGATAGTGAAGAATCTGAAAGATCAAAATCTACTTGCTGATTTCTTTCTATGATTACTCTAGGATTAATAGATGAGATCTTACCAGCATAAGAACTGGTGATGTTTATTACATTTGGAGTAAGATTTATAGACTCATAAAACTCATTACATAATTTAATTGTATTTTGATCTACAACATAAACATAATATATGCCATTATCAGTCAATCCTCCAGGAGAAGTAGTAGCAGTAGATACAATTTTTTGACCATTCACATAACCATGTTTAGAGATGGTAATAGAGTTACTAGAAACATCAATATCAGATTCTGAAAAACTTCTAGGATTTATAACTAATCTTCTATTATAATCATTATAAGCAACTTTTATAGTAGTTGTTATTCCTGGATTTACTTTTAATGTTACAGAATCAGATGCCCTAAGACCATGAGTAGATGATGTAGATACTGTTACCAAAGATCTATTAAGTTGTCCAGATAAAACATTAGAATAATTAGTTTTAAAACTATGGTATAAACCAGTTCCAATACCAGTAAAGAATAAAGTACTAATATTTGTTGTACTATTAATTCCCACAAAAGATCCAGTAGAACCTACTCCTACTCTAGCAGTAGCAATACCAATCAAATCTTTGGATAAAGGAGCTGCATATAGTGTTTGTTCATTAGACAGAATAAACTCCATTGTACCATCAGTAGAAACCCCTAGAGCAGTCCCTTCATTGGTTCTATAGGTCAATGCATCTCCAGACTTTAATCCATGATCTTTAAAGTAAATTGATTTGGTAGGAACAAATATTTCACTAATACCTGTTCCTGGATTAGAGAAGAATAATGTAGATCCAATTCCAACTCCAGAAACATTTCCTAAAGATACAGATTCTTTAGGATTGAAATATAATTCTCTATTAAGTGTATAGTCAGATTTATTTTGTGGGTCTAGAGGAGAGAAATGTAATCGTCTTGGATTTTGACTAATAAGAGAAAAAGATGTATGAGAAGATCCTATTGTAGAATCATATTGTCTGATAATTCTAATTCTAGAATCTTCTTTATCTACATTTAATACTTTTATTTTTTCAGTTCCTATACCAAGAATATCATTCTCTCTAATAAAATTGGGTTCTAAATTACCAATTACATTAAAGAAAGTTACTATACCTGTAGTAGATATTCCTGCTACGTCTCCAAATAATTTAAACTGTTCTGTTTTTATTCCTACTGGTTGGATGTAGTTATTACTTAATCCATTTGTATTTAAACCACTAATTACTACAAATTCATTTTGATATAGATTATGAGGAATAGTAGTATAACCTACAAACTTAGAAGTAAACTCATCTGGAATAAACTCAACATTTGAAAATACTGTGTTAGCAACACTAATTTGATTAATAGTTTTACCTTGAATAGATCCTACAGTAGCATGGGCGCCATATCCACTAGATCCTTCATTATCAAATACTACATAATCTCCAATTCTATAATTATATCCTCCAGTAGAAACTCCTATATTTGATAATGAACCAGCAGAAATTTCAGTAACATAAGTTTTTTGTTCATTAATATTGCTAGGATTAATTAAGAAATCATATTTTGTTTTATTAAAAAGGAAATTATAATTATCAGTATTTCTAACTAAATTTGTTTTATTAAGATCCGTATTATCTTGATTAGATAAACCTTCAAAGTTGTATTGTATTGGTTCATACTTATAGGAATTACCTATAAAATAAGGAAACTGAGGTCTTCTATAATTTTTAAATGATCCTTCAGAATCTCTAACAGTTGGATTTATTGTAGAAAAATAAGCATAAATGCCATTTGGATATTCTGGAGTTTTGCAGAATCTACCATTATGTTCATCTAAATCTTTGTCTGTTGAATGAACATAATCTTCTACAAAAAATCCATTAGGATATATCTCTTTCCCATCAGAAGTTAATGGATTTGGTCTATAAGAAGATATAGACACTGAATATCCAGATTCTATAATTTTAATAGAACCACCTGAATTAGTTGAATATCCATAAGGTCCATAAATTGGAGAACCATCATAAGACCACCCAAGAATAGGAGAGTGAACTCCTGAAGTTTGTTCTATATCATTTTCCAATCTTAAATCAGGAACAAAAACTTCTTTATCTCCTACAGTCTTTTTCAAATAAGTAGATTGTCTTAACTTTCTAGGTGCATATAAGTGAGAATATTGTAATTGATAATCGGAATTTAAACCATTAGTTACTATTCCATCATCTGAGGTAATTTGATCATTTTGTAATAATCTTTCAAAACTATTAATAACCCATGTTTTTGGATTAGCATATAAATCACATTCCCTTCCATTTGGTGTTACAAAAACATTAGTATTTGATGAAGTATATCCAATTCCACTATGAATAACTTTAACTGATTCTATAGCACCAGATTTTAATATAGGAAGAAGAACACATCCATTTCCTTCTCCATAAGCAGATAATATGGGAGCTGAATTATATTCAGTACCAGAGTTAAGAACAATAACTTCAGTTATTTTTCCTTCTACAGATACTATTGGAAATAATTGAGCATCTTTACCAGATTTTAAACTAAAAGTAGGTTGTCTATTATAGTTGATAACATCTGATGAACCATAACCAACTCCACCATCTACAACATATACTGATTTTATAG
Organism: Candidatus Pelagibacter sp. TMED203; assembly: GCA_002171845.1. Taxonomy (GTDB): domain Bacteria; phylum Pseudomonadota; class Alphaproteobacteria; order Pelagibacterales; family Pelagibacteraceae; genus Pelagilacustribacter. Next base: position 4,592 of record NHJA01000004.1, on the reverse strand, counting down.
ATCCTTTTCCTACAGGTCTTAATTTAGCATTAAAATCCTGCCCAGAGAAAGTTGAAACTCCAATATTACCATCAACTGTTACTTTAATAGGAGGGTAATTAAATTCATGAAATCCTAGACCACCATCTGTTAAATTAATATATTTTTTATTTCTTATATAAAAATTAGCTGGTGTAGACCCTACTCCTACAGCAGATAATTTAAATGAATCACCATCAACCTTTGTTACATAATAATCTGTTAAAGTTGCAAGTCCAGAAATAACAGTTCCTTTAGTATCATATCTAATAATTTCTCCATCAGAATATCCATGATTTTTAATAGAAATTTTATTTGATGCTGTATTAATTCCAGATGGATTAATAGAAGTTAATCTATTAGTGTACAAAGATCCAGAATTACCAATACTAACTGAACTGATTATTCTCTTTTTAGATTGACATTTTAACTCTTGAATACCTACTCCATATGCAGTAAGACTTATAGTAGAAACTCCTGCTATAGCATCACTATAATTTTTATGTAAAGATACTGTAGTAGCATTTTTAACACAGCAGAAATATGCAGCATTAGTAGTTAATCCAGCTATAGCTGTTTGACCCTCTGTATTATAAGAAACTAACTCACCATCTCTAAATTTATGAAAAGTTGAAAATCCTATAGTATTACTTGTAAGATTAACTAATCCTGCAGTTTCTATAGAATTAAATTCTACATTATGATCTTTAGCAATCAAATTTGGAGATGCTATACATCCCTTTCCATTTCCTCCAGTTATCTTTATAGTTGGAACTGTAAGATAGTCAAAACCACCATCTTCAACATCTATTCTTTTTATAGATCCCTGAACTTCACAAAAAGCAGAACATCCAGTTCCAACTGCATCAGAAACAGATACTATAGGAGGATTTACTATATCATAAAATTTTCCCTCACTAACTACTGAAATTTCTTCTAAAGGTCCATAATTGACTACATCATTAGATTTATAATTAACAATTTCTACTCCATTTACCAATATACCAGTTTTTCCAGTTCTTGTTGGATTTGAAAATTTAGATGGTATTGATGCATGAATTTTTCTTAATAACTTTTGAGATTTTATGTTCTTTTGATAAAAATTTGAAATTTTAAATATATTATCAGATACACTTCCACTAAAAGATACAAATACATTATTGTTTATATTTGCACTACTTTTACTAAGTTTTATAGTATTAACATCAATCTTTTTAATAAAATATTCATCTTGAGTGATATCTAATTTATTATCACCACTACCACCAACATAAGTTACTTTTTCTCCAGTAATTAATCCATGGCTAGGAATAGTTATTTCAGTGCTATTATTAAAACTACCAGAAAATATAATATCAGTTTTACGAATATCTAGAGCTTCATTAAAATAGTTTGGGATAGAAGGAGAAGCAATATAGGTATTTTGATTACCATCTGAGTAAGAATTCTGAATATTTGTTGAAAAAATATTAGCACTAGGATAATTACTTAAATTTGCCTTAGATAATAATCTTTGAATTTTATAAACAGTATTGGAAGATAATTCACCAGCACCTTTAACTAAAACTTCTTTAGAACTAATAAGAGAAATAATAGAACATTGTACATCATTAATTAGAGCGTTATCACCTACAACAAAAATATGATTATCAAAAAGAGTAAGTTTATATGTAAAGTTTGATTTATCAATAAGATCAATTGATTGAACATCATAAGTTATTGAAATATTATTAAATAGACTTTTATTGACTATATTTGTGACATTAGAACCAAGACCTTTGGGTTTAATAATATCTCCTACTTCAGTATTATAATTTCCCTGAAAAGCATAATCTAATTTTGAAAGAACACCTGTTACTCTAACTTTGACTACATTTGCAGTTCCTACTCCAGAATATCCATAAGCATAAGAACTGGATAAAAGATCTTGAGTTGGATCAATACTTCTATCAATCCCAGAACATCCATAAAATTGATTAAAGGATTTTGAATCATAAGTTATAGTAGAAGATGTTCCATCAGCAAAATTAGCAAGTAAAGTGCCAGCAGTTCCAAAACCAACAGTAGAGTCTACGCTCATAACAGTAGATCCTATGGAAATAGAATCTACTAATTTGGTGTTTGGATGAATAGAAAACCTGCCAGTTACTCTAGATGAAGTTGGAGTATAATCCAAACTTACTTTATAATAAACCTTACTATCTCTAATAATTTTTTCTACATCATTAATAGCTCCTATAGCTTTAGGAAAAATACCATCAGAATCTTGAAATAAATTCCTATTAATAAGATCTGCAGGATCTCCATCAATAGGTTCTACTACTAATTGTTCTGAAATTTTATAATTGCTTTCTGATGGAATAAAAAGAAAATCCCTTGGTTTTAGAACATTTACATCTTCTCCATATAATGCTCTAAACAAAATTTCAAATGATTTATCAGTTCCTTTAGATGAATAAAAATCTTTTGATTGTTTAAGAAATAATCTTTTATTAATATCTGAGGATAATGTTCTTTCTTCAAATCCAGGAGTAATTTGTTTTTTTACTTTCTTAAAAAATTCTTGTAAAAAACGAATACTCAAATTATTAACTACTGATCCTGATGAATGAGTGGAAATACCAGAATTGGTAAAAACTAACTCATCTGTATGATTTGGATTTCTATACGAAGTAATTCCACTAAATCCACGTGAACATCCAATAAAGGAATTAGTAGTAATTCCAGTATATGTAATAATTTCAGAATCTATTTCAAGTAATCCAAATGAATCTGGAAATCCTGTAGTAGAATCTACAGTTATAGTATTATCAGCAATTCCTACATTAGTTGAAAGATTTGTAGATTCTATAAGATCTGTTAACTCATCAACTTTAATATATTTGTCAATATTTTGCAATACATCTAATGTTGACCCTTGACCTTCTAAAGCAGTATAATATTGTGCTAAAAATTCACCAGCAAGAGGAAAATCCGCTCTTATGAAATCTGGCAGTTGATTTTTAACAACTGAACTAATTTTGACTCTTGTATTTTTTGGCATTATTTTTTAATATGTGCTTGAAGAGGGATTTGTAGTAGTGCCTAAAACATAGGTATCAGATTGAACCAAATTAGTATTCAAAGACTCAGCTTCAGTTAATCTAGCTATATCACCACTGGTATAGCTGGAAGTTGCTGTATAAAGATTTCCTGCTGTATTTGCACCAGATGATATTACATCTGAAACCATATCAACAGTACTATTACTATTATCTAGTTGCAAATAAAGATCCTGTAATCCAATCACATCATTTGACTCAGGACAAGCAGAAACTTCAATAATTGAAACATCTTGAACCTTTTTAGAAGTTCCTGTGATATTAACTGCATCTAACATGATTTCACCCTTTTCATAATCAATGGTTCCTACATTGTTACTTACAACTACAGGACCAGACTTAGATTGCAACTTAAATAAGAACAATTTTCCTGTTCTGCGATTAGCATTAGGTTTATCTGACATATAGAGAGTATCTGCTACTCCAAATACATTAAACCCAGATGACTTGACATTATAACCATTATTATTCTTTATATAGAATGGATTTCCAAAACAAAGTTCATATTCCACTCTTTGACCTAATCTGGGTTGCATATCCCTTCTTATTTCAATTTTAGTAATATTAGATGTTATTGATTGATTGCTATTATCAATAATTCCTTGAAATTTACTATATTTAAATTTTGCTCCATATTTGTTCATTTCTGTTGAATCAGAATACTTATTAATATTATCCATCACTACAGTTTTGACTGCATTTGCATCAGAAGCTAAACTTGGGTTATAATAAGCATTAACATCTACTTCAATGAACAAATATTTAAGATCTTGTATTTCAGTAACAATTCCAGCAACAGAATACTTCCTTAATAAGGTATTAAGGTTATTTTTAATGGAATCTGGTACATAAGGACCATAAAATGGTTTTATGGTGATAAAAACCTTTCCATATTGAGGTGGACTTAATTCTTCTCCTCCAAAAACTGAAACTGACTCAGTTTCTGGGTAAATTTTAGGAATTAATGCCTCATAATCACCTGCTGTGACTGCTCTATTGTAAGTTGAGTAAATTTTAGGTGCAAAACGCTTTACAGAGTCAACAGATTCAATTTCTTTACCTCCAATAGACTCATTTACAGTAGAAAGTAAAGAAATTCCTGTACTTACAAGGTTATTGTTGTTATCTACTATTCTTCCATTGAAAGAAAAGGATGAAACACCATTTGCTGCCTCTCCATTACTGGTAATATAGGAAACTTCAATATAATTCAGTGATTTTAACTTTTCTCCAAACACTCCATCACCAAAAATGAGTTCATATCTCTGATCTTCTACTTCTTGAATGAAATAGACCCTAGAAGAGGAGGTAACTTCTATTAAAGTATCAGAAAATACATATTTTTTAGAAGATGTGCTTGATTCAGTGTCTCTTACACTAACTTCTAAGGTAGAAGTATCAATATTTGCATTATCTAAGGTGTATCTTGAAGGTGGAGCTGGGTTTGCTGCTGAAACAGTGAAATTTGAAGTT
>NHJA01000003.1:0-8292 GCA_002171845.1 Candidatus Pelagibacter sp. TMED203 | reverse complement strand
CACTGTTAAAGCCCTATTCAATCTCAACTCACAAATATTATTTTTTTTCCACGTTAATGTAATTCTCTAAAGAGACTTCGTATGCCTCTTCACCAGGAAGATATGAAATAACAAGCTTGCTTGGTGCTTTATCAGAACCATAGGAAACTTTTGGAGATTTTAGATTTTGAATATAATAATCTTTTGATTTTAAAATTTCTTCACTTACATAAGCCTCATATCCAATAGCTTTTCCATCGTAAGAAAGATACAAGAAATTCCCTTTAAATTCTCCTCCCTTAAATTCGGGTGAATCCCCTGGACTGGCAGCATGTGAGTGACTTTGCAAGGCTTCAGTGTCCCAGTCAAACCCGCTTCCTGGAAGTACTATATAACCTTCTGGAAGCTGATCTTGACTAGTCTTGGGAGAATAAAACTTTTTACTATCTTTACCACCGGTTGGGTTGGCAAATGGAAAGTGAATATCAAATTGTGGTTTATCCCAAACACCCTTAGGAGCGTGACCGTAAGGAAGCCAACTTAAATCAAGTTTTTTAATATTGATTTGTTTTGCAACTTTTTTAGGCATATCCAATGTAATAACCATTGTATCGTTCATTTTACCTGTGGTTTCACCAGGTTTTGATTGGCAAATTAACCATTTAGCTCCAGCTGTTGGAGCATCTACTCCACAATTTTGAGGAAGACCATTTAAAGCATCTTCACTTATTAAAACCCCAACCTTTGTTAATTCGCCCTTTTTATAGGTACCAAAAGTTTTTACTCCACCTTCTCCCAATTTAACAGTTTCGCCATATGAGGTTTTTGAATAATCCCCTTTCTTATAACCTGCATTTGCATTTCCATGTATAAATGGTGAAACGATTAGAGAACCAGCCAACAAAGAAGAAGCTATATATTTTTTAAATTTCATAATTTTTAATTGTTTTTCATAATTTTAATCTAAAAACCTATTCATCAATTGTTCTAAAAATTTTATGTCATGATTTGCTGTTATCTTTTTTAAAAATTTAAGAAAGACTTTTTGTTTTTAGAAATATTATTAGTATTTGAATATACTTAATTTTTAATTTATTGGGAATGGGAATCTTTCCAGATTTGTCATATAAAACAATTTTATTAATGCCATGTGTAATTTTATTTGTTATTGGATGTTTTGGTTTACTAAACTCAAAATCAATTTTTAATTCACTATTTTCATTAGACGTAATTGATACCGCAACAATAAGTACCTTTGTAATAATTGCAGCTTTTCCAGGTTCACAAACCCCAATAATAGGTCATGAAAGATATTCGTCATATGCTGACCCATATCCTCAGGCAATTATATTAACAGCAATTGTTATTGGATTTGCAACTCAAGCTTTGCTTTCAGGCATTGCATTAAGACTTAGTAGAAAATTTCCTCTTTTAAGATTTAAAGATTTAGAAAAATGATAAATAATCCAGTATTATTAACTTCTCTTATTTTTATTCCTATAGTTTGCGGTTTTGTTGGATGTATTTACCCAAAGCCATTTTATAAAATAGGGTTCGGAGTTCTTTTTATTTATGCAATTCTTAGTTTAAAAGGATATTTAAATGGTTATGAATATAGTTACAAGCTAATAAATAATGATGGCATACCATTATCTTTTGATAGTTACAGTCTTCCATTAATTTTTGGTTCTGCCATCGTAATAATGATTACTTTTATTTTAAAAAATAAATATTTTAGTCATTATTTTTATCAAATATCTTTGGTACTATTTAGCGCTTTATTAATTAGTTTTATATCGAAAGACTTGATTTCTCTTTACATAGCTCTTGAATTAACAGGTTTTTGTGCGTTTCTTTTAGTTGCTGATAGAAATGATTATAAATCTTTGTTTAATTCTTTCCAGTATCTAATAGGAGGCGGGTTAGCCATGCTTATTTATCTAATTGGAGTTATTCAAGCTTTTACTTATACAGGTACTTTTTTATTAGAGGATTTAATAGGTGCCCCTTCAACTGCTTTGTGTTTAATCTCCGCAGGTCTATTAACTAAGGCTGGAATCTTTTTATGCGGAGTTTGGGTCCCAAATATTTATAGCCATGCAAATCCTCAATCTTCTGCAATCTTGTCAGGATGTGTAACATGTGCAGCGGTAGCACCATTATCCAGAATGAGTGTTACTTTAACTCCAATTGAAAATTCTTTGATAATAATAGGAATATTAAGTTCAATAGTTGGAGCTATTTTTGCTTTATTAGAGAACGATAATGGGAGAACATTGGGATGGAGTTCTGTTTCACAATTAGGGATCGCAATTCTTTCACCATCTTATGGGTGTTTATATGCTATGCAACATGGAATTTGTAAATCAATTCTTTTTCTTACACTAAACAAAAATGAAAAAGAATCGAAAATTTATTCTGCTAATTCAAATGAAGTTTCACTTGACGAACAAGATTTTGAGGAATTAATTAGAATAATTTCATTTGTAATTGCTGGTCTATCCATTTCAGGATTACCTTTTCTTTCTGGATACATAACTAAATCGCTTATAAAAAATGATTTACCTAAAGAAGCTTTATTAATTTTTAATAGCGGAGCATTATTAACTTCAGTAGTTTATGTCAAATTAATATTTTCAAGATTAAAAAACTTCAATATAAAGTTTGTTTTTAATAATTTATTTAAATATCTAAATTCAAAATTCTTAAAAAATTTAAAACCTACCAATATCACATTAACATTTTCATGTTTATCATTGTTTGGCTTTTCAATTATCCAAAGTAAATATTATTCATTTGAGAAAGTGCAAATTTCTGTTGTTACTATCATTTTAGGATTTGTTTTTTATCTTGCATTTATGGGGTTAGAATCAAATTCAAATAATACTAGCGTGAGGAAAACTATAGATATAATTGGTGCGCCTTTTGTAATTGCGGCTCTTCTTCTTGCGAATCTAACCTATTTAAAAATACTATGAATATATTAAATACTATAAGATATATATCCCAACTCCTTTTTAGGTTAATCATTTGGTGCTTGTTAACTTCAAATTTTAGATTTAATAATCTAATTATTGGAATAATTATTTCTGTTATTTTGCCTACAGTGAGATTGCCCAATTTAAATATTTACTTTATGATTACTGAAATTATTAAAACGTTAATCGCCTTTCCAAAAGCAATTCAAGAATCTCTTTATTTAATATTTTTTCGTCACAAAAAAGAAATTTTCATTAACCAGCAATCAGCTGTCCCAGAGGATGGGAGTCAATTTATAAATTTTTTAGATTTGTTTAGAATTACCTTAACGCCATTAACTTTAGTCACGAAAAGAAAAGATAAAAAAACTTGGCGAGTTCATACTATTGAGGAAGGAAAATGATACTAAATAATAATTTTCTATTTTTATCTGCTTTAAACAGTTTTAATAAATATCCAAATATTGATCTTTTATTTATTTATCTGATGTTAATAGCATCCTTAATTCCAATTTTCGCAATAGCCAATCAATCAAATATTCTTAATCAACTTGCTTCTGCTTCAAGCTTTGGTTCGAAATTAGCACTAATCATTATTTTTTATTCTTTTATTATTGGAGATTGGATGATTGGCTCAATTGGAGCTTTTACTTTAATTGTTGGAGATGCGGGTTTGATAGTACTTTCATTACTTTATAAAGAAGATTATTTATGAATATTATATTGTTTGTTTCTTATTTACTTATTTTCATAGGATTGTTTTTTTGGTTTTGGGGTACCTTTCCAATCCTCAAAAAAAGATATTCCCTACTCTATAAACTTCATACTTTAACAGTTGCTGATACTGTAGGATCTGGATTGATTTTGATTGGACTCATAATAAGAGATCCTAATCATTGGCCTATATTGACGATTTCTATAATTACATTAACTTTATGGAATACAGTTTTTGGGTATTTAATAGGAAATTTGAGTGACAGTTAATGAATAATATTACTTTTGCATCTTTATTACCTTTCGAACTTATCTTACCTTTTCTTGGGATTTTATTAATAAGAAGTAAATCTCCCACACAAGCCTTAATATATAGATCTTTTTTAGGTTCTATAGCCGCTTTAATTTATTCATTGGTAGGAGCTCCAGATGTCGCTTTGACAGAGGTTTTAGTTGGAACATTACTCTCAACTTTAATTTATATTGTTTCAATAAGAGGTTGCTACTCATTAGTACTTCTAGTCAAAAAAAGTGAAGAAATTGATAATCTAATTTTTGAAAATATTAAAAAAGCCATAAATGAGTTACATATTCACCTTGTCATTAAGGAAGTTGATGATATCGATTTAGATACTGAAGGAAATATTAACTGGGATGAAGCAAATATATTTAGTGGTTCTCCCCATGCAGCCTTATTAAAAAATAATCTTTATGTAGAATCCTCCATTCTTCACGAAGAATTGTCAAAAACAAAATCATTGAAACATACAGCTCTTCAAATAATTGAAAAATGAATTTAAATAAAAAAGCTTTTACAGACAATTTAAAGTCTTTCTTATATCTAATATCCATTGCAATAGTTATGATTACTTTATTATTTACTAAAAGTGTTACTAATATACGGGATACTGAATTAATTGTTACAAATCTAGCCAAAATTACTGACATACCAAATACGGTAACCTCCGTCATCTTGGGGACAAGATTATTTGACACAATTGGAGAAGTAACAGTATTCACTCTCGCAGGCTTAGGAGTAAAGATTCTTCTTCATGATGAAGAATCTGAAAAACAATTTTTTGGAATTACAGATTCAACAGTAATTCAATTACTCGACTTATCAGCGTTGCTATGCGCATTTCTAGCAATAGAACTTGCTATCAGAGGACATTTGACTCCAGGTGGAGGTTTTGCTTCTGGGGTATCTGGAGCAACTGCTATAACTTTATTGATGATTACAGGAAGAATTCAAAGCTTAGAAAATTTTTATTTTAAATATAATTCAATCGCAATCGAGAAATTTGCTGTGGTTATTTTTATTATTGTTTCTATTTTGAGTTTTTATAGCATATTAAATCCTCCTATTTTAGGCGTTAAAATTCATCAAGATATTCTGATACCTGCTCTCAATATAATTTGTGCATTAAAAGTAACTTTTGGGACCTGGTCTATTATTAGATTATTTATTCTAAAAAGAGGTCTCCTTAATTAATTTAATGAGTAAAACGAAAGTAAATAGATGGTATTTTGGGGATTATTGGGGTAGTTATCAAGGTTCCGCTTATAACAACTTAATTTATATTGTTACTATTTCTTTTTTTTTAACAGTTGCTTTTGAAACAGAGAACGCTCTTACAAGAAAATACGACAGTGATTTTATCGTTAATTTTGTATACGAATTAGTGAAAGCATTCTTTTTATCTGACTATGTGGGCAAATTAGCTAATAGTTGGGCAAAAAAAGATTACGATATGAGGGAATTCTTTAATTCATTTTTGCATTTTAGAAGCATATTTGATTTGTTTACTCTCATATTACTCAACACTAATTATGTCCCTAATCAAAGTCCTGTAATTTTAACAGCCTATATTTTAAAAATTTCCATCAATATATATCAGTCTCAATTCAGATCAATAATTAATAGATTGAAATTTATACTTCTAAATAAACCCTCAAAGACTTTCTTTCCAATAACCTTACTAGCTGTTCTAACATATACTTTCGCTTCTGTTATGTATCTAATAGAAAGAAATACCGATCCATTACATTTCGGTTCAATAATAAGATCATTATGGTTTTCCGTTGTAAGTATTACAACTGTTGGATATGGGGATGTAACCCCTTCAACTGTTCTTGGTAAGGTTGTTTCTACATCATTTGCATTGCTAGGAATTATTTGTGTAGCATTATTGACGGCAAACATTATAGAAATAAATGCTGAATATGAAAAAGATCTTTAGAAGTTTTTGATAGCATGTAATGATTTTAATATTTAGGGTTTAACATATTTAAACAATACTTAAAGTCTTTATTCAAATAGATGTTAGTTTAAATAGTAGGTTTGTAAACAAAATTTTTAAAATATGAAAAAATTATTTAATTCTTTGCTTATTTTAAATGTAATATTTTTTTCATTATTTTTTTCAAAACAATTAAACGCAATTGAAATTGATTACATACAAAAAATCAAGGACAGAGGCTCTTTAATAGTTGGCATGCCTCCATACAACAATCCTCCATACTATTATAAGGATTCTCCACCTTCAGTTTCCGATTCAGATTCAATGAAGGGAAATGACGTTGAAATAATAAGGAAATTCGCTAAAAATCTTGGAGTTGATGTAATTTTTGATCAATCTTCATCGAGTTTTAATGCAACTGTAAACAGAGCTGGTGCTGGTGATTTTGATCTTGCAATAGGAAAATTAAGTACTAATTATTCAAGGATGTCTAATGCACATCCTCACATTTATATGAATTTCAGACAATCACTACTAGCTAATAGATCTTTCTTATCAAATTTCGCGAATGTTCCTGAATCAAGTCTTGGTTCACAAATACTTAAATCCAACATAAGGGTTGGTTACATAGCAAATTCTTCCTATGAAACTGCAGCGAAAGAATTAATGCCAAAAGCAATCAAAAAAGGATTTTCCTCTTGGGATGAATGCCTTAAAGCTTTACAAAAAGGAGATGTTGATGCCATTTATCGAGATGCTACAGAAATAAAAAAAATAGTTTATCAGGATCCAAATTTATCAATTAAATTTGTTCCGATCCTTTTTGATGATGTAAAGGATAAAATATCAATCTATTTATCAACTGAAGCAAATATTGCGATGGCAGATGTTCTAAATTTTTATTTAGATGAAGAAGAAATTAAGTCTGATACTGATGTTCTTAATGAGTTCTCAGATTACTACCAACCTGTTCCAACCAAAAATAAACGTTAATTTAATGACTTACAAATCTCTGAAATCATTTCTTATAGCCTCAAGAAAACCAAAGTATTTTCTTTTTGTGATTTTACCTATTTCAATTTTAATAGGTAGATTTCTTCCTTTTTTATCTCAACCCTTAAATGATATTGGATTAACCCTTATTCAATTAATATCTTTCCCTGCTATACCATTGGTCTTATCAGCAGTAATTATATCTATCACATCTATCTTCAGCAGTGATAAAGGCGAAGATGGGAAGGATTTGAAATTTGCTAGAAAATTATTTGTTACCATAGTAATTTTTCTCTTTGCCTTTTCCTTTTTAGCAGTCTTATTATCTATCTATTCTAGACCTGGAATTTTATCTCCAGAAGGCAAGTTGTCTATAGGAAGATTTATGCTTGATGTTACTGACATTAATGTCTCTGTTTTCGCTAAGGAAGTATCTGAAAATGTCTCAAGACCAAATTTCTGGAAAAGTTTAATTCCTACTAATATCTTTTCTGATGCTTCGACAGGACAAACTCTTAAAGTAATTACCGGTTCTATTTTGGGAGGATTGGGTCTAGCGGCAATGCCAAAAGATAAATCTCAGCCAATGATTACCTTTTTAAGAAGTCTTAATACGTTATCAGTAAAAGTATTAGATGAATTACTTTTAGTGTCCCCATTTATTTTGATTTGCTTAATTGCAGGAGCTATGGCAACTATTAGTGTCGAAATTATTGTAGCTTTGCTTAACTTGGCAATTTGTATTCTTTTAGCATCTGTTGCTTCATTAGGTGTAGCAAAACTAGTATTACGAAAATTTACCACTTCAGAGGAAAGAAAAAAATTAAAAACAAATCCAGCAGATTCAGTATTTTTATTAGCTCTTTCAACGGGAAGTAGCATGGCATGTTACCCCACAATTATTAATTCTCTTATTGAGATTGGAAGAACTAAATCAGAAACAGAAGCTTCTGCATCAATAAGTTTATTAATTGCCAGACTAGGAAACGTTGTTTATAACGTTATAGTTATTATTTTCGCTTTAAATCTTTATGAAGTTAATTTAAGCCCATTAATTATTTTTCAGATTTTAATATTCGGAGTTTTTACAGGTATATCTGCTGCGGGATTGAATGGAGTAGCTGTTCTTCCAACAATAGGCTTCGCTCTTGCTTATTTTGCTGTACCTCTTCCTCCGATTCTTATTCTTCTTATTGCAATAGATCCTATATTAACTCTCGCGAGATCCTCTATTACAGGCGTTCTGTCTTTAGCAATTTCAACTGTTTCAACTAAATCATAAGATTTTGTAAAGTATTATTTTTATAAAACCTTTAATTTATTTAAGTATTAATTTGCAATATATAAAATGTTTGTATTTATAGAAATAGTAATTATTTCTTCTTAAT
>NHJA01000002.1:0-29501 GCA_002171845.1 Candidatus Pelagibacter sp. TMED203 | reverse complement strand
GTAATAACCATTGCGGACGTGGGGGCAGTACCCACCGCCTCCACCATTTACAACTTATGGGGGTGAACCAGAATCGACGAGTGTCTAAAGGCTATTCTTTCGTTCGAGATGGTTCCGACGTAACGGACCAATTATAAATGCAAATGATAAATTTGCTCTTGCTGCTTAATTAACTTGTTAATTAAATAAGCACGGTCTGGGGCACCGGGTAACAGAACGCCCCTAAAAATGAACAACTCTTAAAAGTTTTTTGGTCGCAGTGGCAATCTATAGAATAAAATTAATACATTTTTTTTGCTACTCCACAATCATGTACAAACTAATATTAAAAATTTCATTTATTTTATTTTTTATTTACCCAGCTCACAGCGCAGATGTAAGTATCGATATGCTTAATAAATTAGATAGAGAAATTAATGTTTATTCAAAAAAACTTGTCAATGTAGATGTAGGTGATACCATTTTTTGGAAATCGGTAAATCCTGGTCATAATGTAGAATTCATAAAAGGTGGAATTCCTGAGGGTGCGGAAAAATTTAAATCTAGCTATAGCAAGGATGTTAGTTATACATTTAAAGTTCCTGGAATTTATGCTTATTGGTGTACACCTCATAAAAGTATAGGAATGATAGGTTTCGTTGTAGTGGGTAATGACAAATCTAATTTAGACTCAATAAAAAAAATTAAATTTTTCGGTAAATCAAAAAAAATTGCAGAGAAACTATTAAGTTCTTTATAAATAAAAGATTCATACCACCTGGCAACAGAACGTCCCTTATGTTATAGTAATTGGCACTTAACAACAAAACACCCTTAATAAATTGTTTACTTTATGAAAGCTTATAAGATTTTCAAATCTAACATTCACCGTAAAGGTCTTAGAGCTGCACGCAATATAAAAAAAGGTGAGAAAATAATTGAATATAAAGGAAAAAAAATTACCCACAAACAAGCAGAAGAAGATAATAAATATGGGTACGATATTACGTATTTATTTACACTTAATAAAAGATATCTCATAGATGGAGATTTTAAATTTAATAAAGCTCGTTTAATAAATCATTCTTGTAATCCTAATTGTGAAGTTCTAGAAGAAAATAAACCAGTTTTATGGATTACAGCGATTAGAGATATTAAAAAGAATGAGGAATTATCTTATGATTATGGATTTAGCTTTGATTGCGATTACAAAGATCATGTTTGTAAGTGTGGATCTAAAAACTGTGTTGGCTTTATTGTCAGAGAAGGCTCACGATGGCGAATACCCGGTGTTCGCTCAAAATTTTAGAAAATTTAATAACTTACAACATAATACCACTTAATATTTATATACATCTTTTAAGATTTTTTTTAAGTCAGAATTGGTAGTGCTTGCCATTATGTCAAAAAGTATGATCTTCAATACATCCTTATAATGTTGATAGTTTTTTTCATTACCAATTTTATTGAAATACATGTTTGAGAGTTTTGTTTCAGAGGGTTTAGAAATTGTAGAAACCTTAATTAAAGCTTTTGCTTCAATTATCGAAGTTTTTAAAATAAGAAAATTTATATCTCTTTTTTTTTCTGGCCAAATTTTAGCTGGTGGATTCTCATTAATCTTTTTAGCTAAACCGATATTATCGCTATAATTTTTTGGTTTTTTTCCATTGCTTTTTAAATCATTTTTGCTCTCAACTATATCAAGAAAAAACTTAGGCTTTTCAATTACTAATTTTTCAATAATAATCAAGTTGCTAAAAAAAAGTGATTTTGGATCAAACTCTAAAATTACTTTGTCTGACTCAATTAAATTATCGTAAAAAAAGTTATTTGAATTTTTAATTTGTATTCCGTTAATTTCTATTTTGTTAGGGTAATCTATATAAAATTTATCAAAAACTAATTTTCTCTCAGTCCATTTTGAAAATTTATATGAGCAGTAATGTATTATTAATTGTTTATTAAAAATTGTTAATAGTAAAATTAGTAGAAAAATAAATTTAATAGTTTTAGACATTTAATTAAATTTATATACGTAAAAAATTGAATCTAAAACAGGGCAACTATTTAAAAAAGATATTTATCTCCAAGATATAAAATAAGCCCTAAAGCTATCCCAATAAGTATCCAATAATAATATTCTTTCATTATCTTAAAAGTTTACCTAGGTTAGGCTCAAAAAAATTAGGACCCTTCATAACTTTTCCTTGTTCGTTATAAATAGGTTTGCCATCCTTACCTAGCTTGCTCATATTAGAATTTTGAACTTCTGTAAAACACTTGTCTAAATCTATACCAAAAGCATGCCCCGCCCCATAGGTGACGTAAAGAATGTCAGTTAACGCATCGGCTACTTCTGTTATACTTTTTTTCTCTATACCTTCTTTTAGTTCTTTTAATTCCTCGTCAATTAAGTCATACCTTAATTTTACAATCTTCTCATTTGGAAATTCAGGTTTGCTTTTTACTTCTTGACCAAAAGTTTGCATAAATGTTTTAACTTTTTCAAAATTACTCATTATTCCTCACATTGTAATTTGTTTTTAAACAGATAGTGTATTATAACTTATAAATACTGATGAAATACAGAATTGAATACGATAGTTTAGGAAAAATTAAGGTTCCTGGTGATAAGTATTGGGGTGCCTCAACTCAAAGATCTAACAAATATTTTGATATAGGTGATTTTCTAGTAAGACCTATATTGATTGAGTCTATTGCTATCGTAAAAAAAGCTGCAGCTATAGTTAATGCAAAAAATAAAGATTTAGACAAAAAGATAAGTAAATACATAATAAAAGCGGCAGATGAAATAATCAAAGGAAAACTCAAAGAAAACTTTCCTTTAAAAGTTTGGCAAACCGGTTCAGGAACTCAAACGAATATGAATGTTAATGAAGTAATAGCTAATAGAGCGATTCAGATGATGGGTGGTAAAATGGGTACCAAAAAACCAGTTCATCCAAACGATCATGTAAATAAATCTCAATCAACTAATGATGTGTTTCCTACGGGTATGCATATTGCAATAGCTCTAAAAGCGAATAAAAAATTGTTACCTTCACTTAAACTGTTGGAAAAAGAACTGAAAAAAAAGGTAAAACAATTTAACAAAATCGTTAAAGTTGGAAGGACACATTTGCAAGATGCTACTCCCTTAACATTGGGTCAAGAGTTTTCAGGATATCACGCTCAGCTTAAAAAATGTATTGAAAGAATTGAGGGAGCTTTAGAAGAAATATATTGTTTGGCACAAGGAGGCACAGCCGTTGGAACAGGTTTAAATACAAAGAAAAATTTCGATAAAAAGATTATTAAGGAAATTAGTAGAATAACAAAGCTACCTTTTAAAATTGCACCAAACAAATTTGCTGCCTTAGCAGCACATGACTCAATTGTAAATTTTTCTGGCACAATGAACACAACCGCAGTGTGTTTAATGAAAATTGCAAATGATATTAGGTTTCTTGGATCGGGTCCAAGAGCTGGTTACGGGGAATTAATACTTCCTGAAAATGAGCCAGGTTCCTCAATAATGCCAGGAAAAATAAATCCTACACAATGTGAAGCAGTAACAATGGTTTGTGTAAAAGTAATTGGTAACCACAATGGAATAACAATGGCCGGTTCTCATGGACATTTCGAATTAAACGTTTTTAAACCTTTAATTATCCATAATATACTTCAGTCAATAAATATCATGTCTGACTCGTCTAAGGCTTTTGCTAAATATTGTATAAAAGGCATTGAGGCAGATAAAAAAAGAATTAAGTCTTTGTTAGATAATTCGCTTATGTTAGTAACAGCATTATCACCTAAAATTGGATACGATAAAGCAGCTCAAATAGCTAAAGCCGCCCACAAAAACGGAACTACTTTAAAAGAAGAGGTAATTAAATCTAAGGTGCTTACTGAAAAAGAGTACAATAAGATAATGAACCCAATGTTAATGACAAAACCAAAGTAATTAATATTAGGTTAACTCGATTTAAAATCTCATAAAAAATGAAGTATAATTATTAGAATCATTTTATGGAGTCAGATCAATTACTAAAAAGCTTAAACGAGGAACAGCAAAAGGCTGTTCTTAGCACTGAAGGTCCAAACCTAGTTGTGGCTGGCGCAGGATCAGGAAAAACTAAAGTTTTAACCACAAGACTAGCTTATATAATTAACCAAAAAAAAGCATGGGCTAATCAAATACTTTGTGTAACCTTTACCAATAAAGCCGCAAAAGAAATGCAAAATAGAGTTTTAAGTTATTTAAGTGAAAAATCTAACTCTGTTCCTTGGTTGGGAACCTTTCATTCAATTAGTGTAAAGTTTTTGAGGAGACATGCTGAGGCTTTAGGGTTAAAAAGTAATTTTACAATATTAGATACGGACGATCAAAAAAAATTAATAAAAAAAATTTGCACGGCTGAAAATATTGATGCTAAGAAAATTTCCCCCCAATTTATAATAGCCTTTATAGATCAGTGGAAGAATAAAGGACTATTACCACAAGATGTAAAAATTAAAAAAAATAATCTTTTAGAAAAATCAATATTAAGAGTTTATGAAATTTATCAAACTAAAATTAAAGATTTAAATGCTTGCGATTTTGGAGATCTTCTTCTTTATTGTGTAAAACTTTTCGAAGAACATAAAGATATTAGAGATATTTATAAAAAAAACTTTAAATATATTTTGGTTGATGAGTATCAAGACACAAACTTCATACAAAATAAATGGCTTAATCTACTTGTAAATGAGAAAAGAAATATATGCTGTGTTGGTGACGACGATCAATCAATCTACAGTTGGAGGGGCGCTGAAATTAAAAATTTTCTCACATTTGACAAAATTTATGACAATTGTAAAATTTTTAAACTTGAGCAAAACTATAGATCTACCAAAAATATTCTTGCAACGGCTTCATCTATTATTTCAAACAATGGTAAAAGACTAGGAAAAACATTATGGTCGTCAAGTGATCAAGGAGAATTAGTAAAATTAAATTGTTACCAAAATGGGAAGGAAGAAGCCGAAGGAATATCAGATGCAATAGAAAATAGTTTAAAAAAAAAATACTCATTAAACAATATTAGTATTTTAGTCAGAGCTATTTACCAAACTAGAGAGTTTGAGGAAAGGTTTTTAAAAGTTGGAATAGGTTACAGGGTTCTTGGAGGAACAAAATTTTATGAGAGAGCTGAAATTAAAGATGCAATTTCTTATTTAAGAATCATTAATCAAAAATTTGATGACTTAGCCTTAGAAAGGGCTATTGGTTCGCCTCGTAAAGGAGTAGGAGAAAATACCATGAATCAGTTGTATACTTTTGCTAGTAAAAATAAGTTGTGTCTAGAAGACTCTATAATAAAAAATATTGAGCTTAATCAATTAAAACCAAAGATAAAAGCTAGTTTATCTAGTTTCTTAAATATGATTAAAAAATGGAGAACTGACGCAAAAACCAAAAAACATTACGATTTATTAAAATTGGTTCTTGATGAATCTGGATATTCTCAGATGTTAAAAAATAAAAAAGATGTAGATAATGAAAATAGATTAGAAAATTTAAAAGAACTTTTAAGAGCTATGCGGGATTACGATAATCTTCAAAGTTTTCTAGAGCATGTTGCTCTCGCTACATCGATTGATCAAGAATGGGATGGAGAAAAAGTTAACTTAATGACTATGCATGCTGCTAAAGGATTAGAATTTGATGTAGTTTTTTTACCAGGTTGGGAAGAGGGACTTTTTCCTCATCAAAAGTCTCTTGAGGAAAAGGGAGATCTTGCTTTAGAAGAAGAAAGAAGATTGGCCTATGTAGGTGTAACAAGAGCAAAAAAAGAAGCATTCATATCATTTGCTATGAGAAGAGCTTTTCACGGAGATTGGATGGACACTCTACCATCAAGATTTGTGAATGAAATCCCAGAGGAAAATATTGAAAAAAATGAAGGAACTTTAAAAGAAGTATCGAATGATTTTGATTTTAATCAAGATCAAGATTTTGAGTCGAATGAGGGATATCGCAGTCCTGGTTGGGAAAGATTAAAAAAAAAATTACTTAAATGAAAAAAGTAAAAAAACTACTTTCCGACCATAAAATTGATGGATACATTATTCCCAAAAATGACGAACATTTTAATGAATACATAGATCCATCAAAAGATAGATTGAGATATATCTCAAAATTTTCGGGTTCGGCTGGATTTGCTATAATTTTTAAAAATAAAAATTATCTTTTTGTTGATGGTAGATACACGTTACAAGCAGATTTACAAAGTGGGAAAAGATTTGATGTTCTTACTTTACCAAACAAATATCCTGGATCAATTATTAAAAAAAAATATACAATTGGTTTTGATCCTAAGCTTCATACCGAAAGGGGTTTAAATATACTTTTTAGAAAAACTAAGTGCACATTAAAACCTATAGAGCAAAACTTAATTGACAAAATTTGGAAAAGAAAAAAAACAAGTCATGTTAAAAAGTTTTATAAATTAAAAGATAAAGATGTGGGTCAAAGTTCAAAAAAAAAATTAAAAGTTTTATCAAATATCTTAAAAAAAAATAAAACTGATTTACTTTTTGTATCTGCTTCAGAAAATATAGCCTGGTTATTAAATATTAGAGGAGAGGACTCTGAATACTCTCCGATACCAAACTCATATTTGTTTGTTGATCAAAAGCAAAATATATATTTATTTTGCAAAAAAGGGAAAGTTGACAAATATTTAAAAAAAAATTTAGGAAATAATGTAAAACTTATAGATATTAACCATCTTAAAAAATTTATTTTGAAAATAAAAAATAAAAAAATATATTTAGACTCATTAAGTTGTTCAATTTTTTATAAAAGTATTTTGAAAAAAAATAACTTTATTATTCAACAACAAGACCCCATTTATTTTCTTAAGTCTATTAAAAATAAAACCGAAATAGCAAATATAAAAAAAGCACATATTGTAGATGGAATAGCACTTACAAAGTTCTTAATATGGTTAAAAAATAACTACAATAAAAGAAAGATTACTGAAATAAGTGCTCAAGAAAAACTTTTACAATTTAGAAAAAAAAATAAACAATTTAAATCTTTAAGTTTTCCAACAATATCAGGAGCGGGTCCCAATAGTTCTATAATTCATTACAAAGCCAGTGAAAAAAGCAATAGGATTTTGAAAAAAGGAGACTTATATTTAGTTGACTCTGGAGGCCAATATAGTTTTGGGACTACTGATGTTACAAGAACATTATCGCTAGACAATGATAAGAGAAAAATTAAAGAAATTTTTACAAGAGTCTTAAAAGGTCATATAGCTGTATCAAATTATAAGTTAAAGCAAAACTCATCAGGAAATAAAATTGATAGTGAAGCAAGAAAATTTTTAAAAAAAATAAAATTAGATTATCCTCACAGTACTGGTCATGGGGTTGGATATTTTTTAAACGTCCATGAAGGACCTCAGGCGTTATCAAATTTAAATAAAGTTAAACTTAAAGAAGGAATGGTTTTATCGAACGAGCCTGGGTATTACAAAAATGGAGAATTTGGAATTAGAATAGAAAACTTAGTCATAATAAAAAAATTAAAAAGTAGATTGCAGTTTGAAGACCTTACTTTAGCTCCTATAGATAAAAGCTTAATTATTAAAAAACTTTTAAACAAACAAGAGATTAAGTGGTTAAATAATTATCATAACAAAGTTTTTTATAAATTAAAAAATCATATGAATAGTATTGAATTAATATATTTGAAATCAGCCTGTTCAAATATTTAAAAAATCATACCACTCTTCTTCAGAAACAATTTTTATTTTTAATCCTTTGGCTTTTTCTATTTTTTTTTTCGTTGGTTTAACATTGCCAACAACAAGAATATCTAATTTCTTGGATATATTGCCTAATACTTTACCACCATGTTCCTCTGCTAAGGATTTTGCTTCTGATCTACTCATTTTTTCAAAACCTCCAGTAAACATAAGACTTTTACTACTAAATTTACCTTTTTTATTTATAATCTTAAAATTTTTAATTTGAAGAACACCAATTAAAGCTTTAATTACCTCAACATTTTTTTGATTAGCGAAAAAATTATTAATCGAGAGAATTTGTGTATTTCCTATGCCATCAAGTTCATTTAAATTATTAAGTAATTTTTCTCTTTTTAATGGATTAAATAGGTTAGAAAAATTATCAATTGATATAAAAAAATTCCCTATTATTTTAGCATTTTCCTGGCCAATATGTCTTATACCAACAGAATATATAAATTTATCTAGAAAGATCGAACTTGCTTTTTTAACAGCATTTTTTAAATTTTGGATAGATAAACTTCCCCAGCCTTCAAGTTTCAATATTTGATTATAATCTAAATTGAAAATATCAGCAGGGAATTTAATTATTTTTAAATTCCATAATTGTTCAATAACTTTTTTTCCCAGTCCGTCAATATTAAATGCTTCTTTTGAAACTATATGTTTTAGTTTTTCCTTAGCAGTGTAATCACAATCATAGCCTCTTAAACATCTTCTTACTGCATCTTCTTTTTTTGTAACTACATTGATTTCTTTGCGAGTTTTATAACCGCACAAACACTTTTCTGGAAAAATATATTTTTTACTACTAGTGTCTCTTTTAGTTTTATCGACAGATACTACTTGAGGTATTACATCTCCAGCCCTTTGAATTACAACGGTGTCTCCTATGCGAATATCTTTTCGATTAATTTCATCTTCATTATGTAAAGTAGCGTTTGAAACTACTACGCCTCCTACAGTAACAGGTTGCACTTTTGCAACTGGGGTAATAGCTCCTGTTCTTCCAACTTGAATAGCTATGTCTTTAATTTTTGTCGTAGCCTTTTCAGACGAAAATTTATAGGCTGTTGCCCATCTGGGCGAGCTTGATGTATTTCCTAATCTGGACTGTAATTCAATATTATTAACTTTATAAACTAGACCGTCTATATCATAATCTAATGAGGCTCTTAAACTCTCAATCTTTTTATGATGATTCTCAATCTCATTTAAGTTTTTTACTAATTTACTGTGTGGATTGGTTGAAAATCCCCACTGGTTTATTTTCTCTAAAAATTCTGATTGAGTCTTAAAAATCATTGGTTCAACAATACCAAATCCATGAGCAAAAAATTGTAGAGGTATTTTTGCAGTTTCCTCTGAAAACTTTTGTCTTAATGATCCACCTGCTGCATTTCTTGGATTTGCAAAATTTTCTTTAAGAGTTTCAAAATCTTTTTTACCTATGTAAACCTCTCCTCTTATTTCTAATATTTTAGGAATTTGTTTAGCATCAATTTTTTTTGGAATTTGACTAATAGTTTTTAAATTATTCAATATGTCCTCTCCAGTTTCGCCATCTCCTCTTGATAAACCAGTTTTTAACAAACCATTCTCATAAATTAATGTAGCTGAAATACCATCAATTTTTGGTTCAGAAAAAAAATCGATAGTAGAATCATAGCTTTTTAAAAAATTTTTAATTTTTTTTAAGAAGTCATTCATATCCTCTTTTCCAAAAGCATTCGATAAGGAAAGCATTGCCTTCTTATGTTTAATCTTTTTGAATTTTTTTGAAGGTGGGGATCCTACTATATTTTGAACGGATCCTTTTTTTTTAAAAAATTTATACTCATTCTCTAAAAAAACTAATCTTTCTTTAATTTTGTCATACTCAGAGTCTGTTATAGAAGGCGAGTCTTTTTCATAATATTGTCTATTATATTTTTTAATTAATTTTATTTTTTTTCATATTCTTTAATTAAATTATTTTTTTCCTTATTCATGGCTTTATTCCAATATTCTTTTTATTGTTCTTTTAATAAGTCCATCGTCTTTTTTCTCATTTTTATTCTTTTTTTTGATTTGGTAATTTTTATTAAGTATTTTATATGAACGCTCATACCACTCACCAGAATTGTAGTTGTAACCTAGTAGTGCTACAGTAGCTTCAGCCTCTTCCACTAATCCAATCTTATAATAAATTTCGGTTAGTCTGTGCAGAGCCTCTTCTATAAAAATAGTTTCACTATAAATTTCAACTATAGTTTTAAGCCTATTAATTGCAGCAATCCATTTTTGCGTCTCTATATAATATTTAGCTATGAATAGTTCTTTAGCAGCTAATTGGTTGTTTATTAAATCAAGTTTAAACTTTAAGTCTAAAGCATACTCTGTATTTGGGTAATTCTCTAAAAAAAAATATATCTTTTCTTTTGATTTTAATAATGGTGTTATGTCTCTTTCTTCATCTAAAATTCTTTCATAATAAGAAATAGTAATCAAATAGTGTGCATAAGGAATATTTTTATCTACAGGATATTTTTTTATGAATTTTTCTAAATTTTCTATAGCTTCATCATAAAAATTAATTAAGTAATAACAATAGCTGGACATTAAAGAGGCTCTAGCAGAAAACTCAATTTTATCTAAAATTATTTCTGCCTCACTAAATTGTTTGGCAGCCTGGAAATAAAATCCATCATCCAAATTATTAATTGCTTCTTGATAAATTTCCATAGCTTTTTCTTTATCACTAAACTCTTGGACAACAACTGGCTCTTTTTTAGAACATGAAAAAAATAGAAAAAGTATTAGAAAAAAGTAAATAATTTTTTGATACATAATTAAACATATCAAAAAAAATTAATTAGGTAAATTTTAGATTATTAGACACCCATTGCAAAAGCTCTTTTGTTCAAGCTTTCTTTGTGGCTTTTACCGTCATCTGAAAAACTTTCCAAACACCAATTACTTTTATCAGCCAAAAACTTTCTTAACAGTGAATTTGTGAGTAAATGACCGCCTTGAGAAGTTTTTATATGACCGAAAACTCTATATCCAGAAAGCATAATATCTCCCAAACAATCTAATATTTTATGTTCTACAAATTCATGTCTACTTCTAAGTCCATTTTCATTTAAAATTCTATCGCCTTGAACAACAATAGCGTTATCTAAGGATCCTCCTTTAGCTAATCCTTTACTTTTTATAAAATCAATATCCTCATATAAACAAAAAGTTCTTGCATTATATATTGATGTCAAATTACCTTCGCTCAATTTAAATTCTTTTCTTCTAGTTCTAATCAAAGGATTATTAAAAACAATTTCAAAATCAATAATTAAATCTCTCTCTAATGGTTCAATAGAAATATATTTGGGTCCATCTTTAATTTCTATTTTTTTAAGCACTTTAATAAATTTTCTTGGTTCATTTTGTTCTTTTATACCTGAACTTTTAATTGCCTCTACAAAGTCAAAAGCGGAACCATCCATAATAGGAATCTCTGATGCATCTATTTCTACTAAAGCATTATCTATTCCTTCTCCGTAAAAAGCTGCCATTAAGTGTTCAATAGTAGAAACCGAAATTCCATCAGAGTTTTTTAATTTAGTACACAGAACAGGTTCAATAACATTATCGTATTTTGCT
This sequence comes from Candidatus Pelagibacter sp. TMED203, assembly GCA_002171845.1. Classification (GTDB taxonomy): domain Bacteria; phylum Pseudomonadota; class Alphaproteobacteria; order Pelagibacterales; family Pelagibacteraceae; genus Pelagilacustribacter. The sequence continues at coordinate 18,075 of NHJA01000002.1, read as the reverse complement.
TTTATAACATTGCTGTCATCAAGATCTACTCTTTTAAAAATTATACCAGTATTTGGATCTGCAGGCTTAACTACTAGGTTTACTTCGACGCCATTATGTAGGCCTATACCTTGGAGTTCTATAGTTTCACTAATTGTTTTTTGGTTATAATTTTGCATGAACTTTTATACAAAAACCTTTTTGACACTTGAAAACAACTAATGTTTCAAAAAAATACAAAATTAAATTTAACCAAAAATTGTGTTAAAAATTCTTGAAATTATTGACTTTTTAGTTTGAATTATGGGTATAGCTTCTCTCTCCCACCCCTTACCCATAAGTTCTGCAGATCCTATACATGCTCCAAGGTTTTCATCTTGATTGAGGTTTTCAATAAAAACTCTTTGATTTTCTGAAAATTTTTTTGCAAAACTTTTCTTAAGATTTTTAAACATATTTACATCTTCGAAAAAAAGATAGACATCAATGTTTTCATTTTTTAAATATTTTAAGTTGATATTTTTCATAAAAATTAAATTTATAATTTCTTCAATTCTTGCTGAAATCACTTCATTTAGATGACTTAGGCTAATTTTTCTAAATTTATCTCCTTGAAAGAAGTTTTCATCCAAATAATCATTTTCTTTTTCATTTAAATTTTCAAAAGACATATTTTTAAAAATATTTTTTACAATATCAATATTGAGAGAACAAACTTTTTCAACATCAGACATAATAATATCGCTTCCAAAAGAATAATCTTCAGAGTAAACAAAAGATAAATTTTTAAAGATTGAAATTTTACTTCTTTTTTTATTAATATTTATAATTCCTACAGATTTAGAAATACTATTTTTGTTAATTAGGTTTATCCCTTCAGCAAAATTTTTATAAACTACTCTTTCAATATTTATATGACAGTTATTAAAAATTAATTTAAGATTTTTTAAATCATTTTTTGGTAGCAAAAAAAAAGTTAGATGTTGATTGTAAAACTCACCATATAAACCAATAGGTATTTTCTCAATATTATTTTTATCTAAAACAAATTTAGAATTAAATAAATGTATTAACGTTTTACTAGGTTGATTGTCTGAAATAATTTTTTTTATATCATTTAATATAAATGAAATATCATCATCAGTAATTTGAGAACCTGACAAATTTTTATAACCTGAAACATTTATACATTTGTATGTGTTTTGATCGCTAATTATTGTAGCGCTTTTAAAAGTAAAATTTATTTTGTTTTCTATCAGGTTCAAATTTTCTTTAATAATTTTTGAAATGATTAATGCGTCAACAACTTTACCATTAGAGATGCCTTCAGATTTTATAGTTTCAGAGTAGATAATTTTAAAATCGAAGTTTTCGTCATACTTAACAACTAGAAAATTAAAATTTTTATCATTAATTTCAACAAATAAGTAAGGTTGGTTAATTTCCATAAAATTTAGTTTAAGATCAACTGATTTTTTATTCTGTAATCAAAAATTTTATATTTTTCAAAATCACTATCATTATATACCAAAAGAAATTTCTGTAAAATATCTCTATAATTTTCTTTTGGTAATTTGACAGTTATTCCATTTTTGAAAACAATATCCCATCTTCCAATGTCCAAATAATGTAAGGTTTTAATTTCATTAATAGGAAAGTTAATTTTTTTTAAGTCATTAAAGAAATTTTTAAATTTAATTTTTTTTCCAAAAATAATTGGTAGGTTTGTAAATTCTTTTACTTCAATATAGTTTATCATTTTTCCTTTATCTGATATAAAGAGTTTTTTTTTACCATCCATGTAAATAGCTACTGGTTTTTTTTCATCAATTATAACTTCAAGCGTTTGCGGATAAATTTTTTTTAGTTGAAAACTTGATACAAAGTCAAATTTCATTATTGTAGATCTTACTTTATCCTTATCTATAAAAAGAATATTTTTTCCTATTAAATAAGATAGTTTTTCGATGAGCAATACTTCGTCTATAACTTTTGCATTCCTGACTTGAATATTTTTAATTGGTAAAATTATACTTTTAATATCCGTTTGACTCTTCGGTACATATGTGGAGAAAATTAATAATAAAAAAAATAATAATAAAAATTTTAATGATTTGCTCATTTGTTAATATTTGCATCTAAAACAATGCGTCGGACGAGACTTTCGAATGAAATGCCTTTGAATGAAGCTATTTCAGGAACTAAAGATAAATCTGTCATTCCAGGCTGAGTATTAATTTCAAGCAAGTAAAATTTATTTTTGAAATATTTAAAATCGCATCTTGTTACACCTTTGCATCTTAAAATTCTATGTGTTCTTTCAGCAATTTTTAAAACTTCTTTATATTTTCGTTTTGATAGGTTTGCAGGCATAATGTGTGAGGTTTTTGCTGACTTTTCATATTTAGCCTTATAGTCATAAAAGCTTCGTTTAGGTTTTAATTCTATTGCTCCTAAAGCTTTATTATTTAAAACTGCAACCTGTACTTCCTGACCCCCTATATATTTTTCAAAAATTAAATTTTCATATCTTTTTTTAAGAACATTAATAGCTCTATTTATTTCTCGAAAATTTTTACAAATTTTAACACCTATGCTTGATCCTTCATTGGACGGTTTTATAACTACAGAAGATCCCAGGGAATATTTCTTTATTAAAGTCTTTAAACCTTTTTTTTTTAATTCTGATGATTTTAAAACAAAGTATTTTGGAGAAAGAATTTTATTATCTTTGAATATTTGTTTGGAAATTATTTTATCCATTGCATTCATTGAAGAGATAACTCCAGAGTGAGTATAGGGTATCCTTAAATACTCAAAATAACTTTGGGCATTACCATCTTCTCCGTCTTTACCATGTAGTGCATTAAAAATTAAATCAACTTTGGATTTATCAATCTCATTTAATAGTTGTTTTGCGGGATCAAATTCATTTACTTTATAACCTATTTTTTTAAGAGCCTTTATACAGGCTCTCCCAGTAGCAAAGCTTATTTTTCTCTCTTTTGAAGTCCCGCCTAAAACAACTAAAACATTTTTCTTTTTCATATATTGCTATCTTTCACCTATAATCTTAATTTCTAATTCCAAGTTTATTCCGGTTTTTTCAAAAACTTTTTCTTTTGTTTTGTTAATGAGTTGCTCAATTTCAGAAGCTTTTGCGTTTCCCTCATTAACAAAAAAATTACAGTGCTTTGGAGAAATTTTTGCCTCCCCAACAAACATTTTGTCACAATTTGATTTTTTTATTAATTCCCAGGCTTTAAAATTTTTTGTATTTTTAAATGTACTTCCGCAAGTTTTTATTTGGCTTGGTTGAGAATCCTTCTTTTTGTTTATAAATTCATTTTGTTTATTTTCAATTTTTGATTTATCTAATTTAAAACCTTTCAATTTTGCGCTTAAAATTATTAAATTATCAGGTAAATCACATCCTCTATAAAAAAAGTTGATCTTATTTTTTTCAATTTCAAATATTTTACCATTACTATCAATAACCTCTACTGAAACTAAAATTTTTGATATTTCATTTTTATAACATCCACTATTCATAACAATGCCACCGCCTAAAGATCCTGGGATACATGATAAAAATTCAAAATTTGATAAAGAGTTGTCCCTAGCAAAGTTTGATATATTTTTATCAAGAGTAGCAGCTCCCGCATGAATAGTGTCATCATTTATTAAATTTAAAAATGAAAATTTTGATCCCAGTTTAATAGTAACTCCGTTTACACCTGAGTCTCTTATTAAAGTATTAGATCCAGCACCTAAGATAGTAATTTTTTTATTTATTTTTTTTACTTCTCGTAAAAATGAGGACAGTTGAGCAACACTATTTGGTCTAAAAAAAATTTCCGATGGTCCCCCAAGGTTAAACCAACTGTATTTAGATAGTATCTCATCTTTATAGACGTTATCGCCATATATTTTTTTTAGTTCATCAAATTTTAATTTCATACTTTCCCTTTTAAGTCTCTCATCCATTTTGAAATTGATCCAGCTCCCATACCAATTACAATTTCATTTCCAACTAAGCATTTATTAAGATATTTTTTCACATCTATTTGGTTTTTAATAATTACAACTTGGGTTTTTGAGTTTAGAGAAATTAGTTTTGCTAATTTATCTTGACTATAAGACAAATCTTTTTTTTCTCCGGCTGCATAAATTGGACATAACAAAACTAAATCTGACATTGAGAAAGATGAAGCGAATTCTCTTTTTAAACTTTTTAATCTTGAGTATCTGTGTGGTTGAAAAATAGATATAATTTTTCTATTTTCATAAACTTGTCTTAATCCCTTCAGCACTGAAAGAATTTCGGTAGGATGATGGGCATAGTCATCGTAAAATTCTTTGCCGTTTGTCTCAAATATTTTAGTTAATCTTCTTTGAACTCCAGAGAAAATCTTTAAGGATTTTTTTATAGTTTTAATTTGAATACCTAAATTTAAACAAACTATTATTGCTGCAGTCGAATTCAAGATATTATGTTTTCCAATTAAATTTAAAACTATATTTTTGATTATTATTTTTTTTGATTTATGATCTTTAAATTTTAAATCATATTTAGAATATTTAGAGTCATATTTTGTGTTAAAAATTTGGAAATCAGCGTTTTTATTAAAACCATAAGTTAAATAGTTTTTAGTTTTTATTTTTTTTAAAATATTTTTCAAATTTAGATCATCTAAACATATAATTGCTTTACCAATTGGAGGAGTTTTATTTATAAATTTTGTGAAAGCATTTTTAAGATTGTTAAAATTCTTATAAAAGTCTAGATGCTCATTATCTAAGTTCGTAACTACTGAATAATTAATTGGAAGTTTTAAAAAACTCCCGTCTGACTCATCTGCTTCTAAAACTGTCCATTCTCCTTTTCCGAATTTTGCGTTACTTTTAATGGAATTTATTACCCCGCCATTTATAATAGTAGGATCTAATCTCGCTTCAGATAAAATTTTACCAATTAATGAAGTTGTAGTAGTTTTTCCATGTGAGCCTGTAATTATAATATTTTTTTTTAAAGCCACAATATTTGCTAACATTTCTGCCCTTTCATAAATAGGTAGTCTTTTTGCTTTAGACTCATTTAATTCAACATTGTTATTTTTTATAGCTGTTGATTTAACTACTATAGTTGCACTTGAAACATTTTTTCTTGAATGTCCCAAAATTATTTTTATTCCCAATTTTTTACAATTTTCAGTATTTTTATTTTTATACAAATCACTTCCTTGAACATTGAATCCCATAGTTTTCATAATTTGAGCTAAACCACTCATTCCAATACCTCCAATACCGACAAAATGAATAATCTCTTTTTTTCCAATATTGATCCTATTCATTTATTATCTCCTTAATATATTTATCAACTTTCTTAAAAACAGATTTATCAGAGTGATTTTTTTGTTTTTCCTTTATCTGCGTTAAAAGATTTTTATCTTTATGAATCATTTTAATCAAAGTAAATAGCTTAAACTCTATATCTTGCTCCTCAACTAGAAATCCATAGCCTTTTTTTTCAAAATATTTGGCATTTTTAAGTTGATGATTCTCTGCAGAGTAAGGAAAGGGAATTGAAATAAATGGTATGTTACAATTTATCAATTCTGCGATCATGGAAGAACCGGCTCTTGTAATAGCAAGGTCTATTTTTGAGAAATATTCTAATAGATTTTCGCTAAAATTAAATAATTCAAACTTTATATTTTTAGTTTTATATAGCTCTTCTAATTCCAGGTTTTGATCTTTTAAGCATTGTTGAAATAGTCTCAATTTAATTTTTTCTTTAGTGCATTGATCAACTATTTTTGGTAATTTTACTGCAAAAGACCTTGCCGCTTGGCTGCCACCTAAAATTAAAATGCTAATTTCATTTTCTTTTAATAAACTCTTGTTAGACTTAAAATTTAAAATTTTTTCTCTTATTAGATTTCCAATTTCAATTTTTTTAAAATCATATTTTGATTTTAATCCTTCGAGATCTGAATAAGATACGAAGATTTTATGCGCAAAAGGTAAAAGAAACTTGTTTGCTTTACCTAATAGCAAATTATTTTCATAGATAATAAAAGGGATTTTAAGCAGTTTAGCTGCTAAACAAATAGGAAATGAGGAATAACCACCCATTCCAAAAACTAAACTTGGCTTAGAATTAATCAAAAAGAAAAAAGATTTTATTAAAGCAAAGATTATTTGGAAAAAAGAATAAATAACCTTAAAAGGATTTTTTTGAAAAATTGTGTCTGTATTAATTAGTTTTAAATTAATTTTACAATTTTGAAGAAACTTCATACCTCTTGTATCTGTAACAATCTCAACAGAAAAATTTTGGCCTGTTAAATATTGTGCTAAACTATAAGCTGGAAAAACATGGCCTCCCGTTCCTCCAGTAGATATTAAAATTTTTTTATTCAATTTCTTCATCTTTAAACCTGCTTTTAGTATAATTTAAAATAATACCTGCCAATATTGCGCTTCCAAGTAATGAAGAACCTCCATAACTTAAAAATGGTAGAGTCATTCCTGTAGTTGGGAGTAAGCTCGTATTTACTCCGATGTGTATAAAGGTTTGAAAAATTAAAAGTGAAGCTAAACCACAAAGAGATATTTTTAAATTTTTGTCTAATTCAACCACAGTTTTTTTTATTATCCTATAAGAAATAAACAAAAAAATTAAAGTAATAATTACAGATACTAATGAACCAAACTCCTCTGTTATAACTGCTATAATATAATCCGTGTGAGCTTCTGGAACGCTATCCTTTAAAATTCCTTCTCCCATTCCTTGGCCAGTTAATCCCCCTTGTTTTATTGCGTCCAATGCCTTTTGAGATTGAAAGCTATCACCCTTAGTAGGATCTAAAAAAGAAGTTATACGATTGGTAATGTATCCTAATTTTTCTGGTAAAATAATTAAAAGAGTGACAAATGAAGAGATCGCTAAAACGAAAAACGCAATTATATAAAAAATATTTATTCCTGAGATAAAAACCACAGAAATCCATGTTCCGATAATTAAAATTGACTGTCCGAGATCAGGTTGATTAACTAATAATGTCACTATTGATAATAAAATTATAAAACTCAAAAAATATGAGCTATTTGATGTTCTTAATTCAGAATATGATAAAATTTTTGCAGTCATCAAAATAAAGAAGGGTTTTACAAGTTCAATGGGTTGAAGTTGGAAGAAATATAAGTTTAGCCATCTTTTAGATCCTTTTATTTCAATGCCGATTATAGGAACTAAAATTAACATTATTAATAAAAAAGTGAAAATAGGAATTACTATTTTAATTAAAAATTTTCGTTCAATAAATGAAATTATAAACATTGAAAAAAGTGATAAAAAAACAAATGTAAGGTGCTTTGAAAAAAAAAAGTAATAATCTTTATTGAGCCTTTCACCAGCTAATGAAGAGGTTGATGAAAAAGAAAAAAAAAGCCCTAAGAGAAACAAAATTATAAAACTAAAAAAAATTTGTTTATCAATATTACGCCAATAAATATTTAATTTTTCTTTATAGATATTTTTTTCCATAAGATTTCACCAACTTTTTAAAAGAATTTCCTCTTTCTTCAAAATTTTTAAACTGATCAAATGAAGCGCTCCCTGGGCTCAACAATACACTTATTTCTTTATCGGGTGTTTTGGCTATTGTTTTGAATATTGAAATTAAAGCCTTTTTTAATGTTTTTGATATTTCAAAATTAACTTTTCCATCTAGTTGATTTTTAAAAAATTTAAAGTTTTTGCCAATTATAAAAGTTTTAATAATATTTTTGCTTAGTCCATTTAATTTAAATTTATCTTTTAACTTGGGCTGACCTCCAACAATCCACATTATATTTTTGTTACTAGAAAGAGCAAACTTGCAGGCTTCAAAGCTTGTAGCTTTCGAGTCGTTGATAAAAGAAATATTTTTTTTCTTTAAAAAAATTTCATGTCTGTGGTTTAAACCTTTAAAACTTTCTATAACTTTTAAAAAATATTTTTGTTTAATTTTTAAAATTTTTATTAATTCAAATATAAAGATCATATTCTCCTTGTTAGATTTTAGACTTAAATGTGAATTTTTAATTTTATTACTTAACTTTTCATATTTAAGTGATTTTATTATTTTAAGTTTACTAGAGAATTTATTTTTTTTAAAAATTTTAATCAAATTTTTATCGTTTAATAATGCATAATCAAATTTATCTTGCATTGAAAAAATTTTCATTTTTGAATTGCGATAATTGTTAAAATTACCATGCCAATCTAAATGGTCTTTGCTGATATTTAAAATAAGAGCATAGTTAGGTTTAATATTTTTTGAATTTGATAATTGAAAAGATGACGCTTCAATAATATAGAAAGATTTTTTTTTGATGTTAAGGTCTAAAATTGGTTTGCCAATATTACCTCCAACTTGAACATTCCTTTTATTTTTTTTTAATATATGTTCAATTATTTTACATGTTGTTGATTTGCCATTTGTTCCTGTGATTACTATTGTTTTTCCTTTAATGTTTTGTTGATAAAAAAGATCCAAATCAGTAATAATTTTATTTTTATTTTTTTGTAATTTTGAACTAAATTTTGTTTTTTTTAAATTTACACCTGGACTTATTACAATGTAGTCTACTTTATCTAATTTTTTTGAAAAATTGCCGTTGTTCAGATATTTCTGAAACTTAAACCTTTTGATTTTATCGTCATCCCAAACACAAAAGTCTTTGATGTTATTTTTTTTAAAATGATTAATTACAGATATACCTGTCAACCCAAGTCCATAAACTGCAAAACTTTTTTTCCTTAATTTTGATAAGTCCATCAACTATCTTAATTTAAGTGTGGCTAAACCCACTAAGGCTAGGATTATTGCGATTATCCAAAATCTGATTACTATTGTAGACTCTGCCCAACCTTTCTTCTCAAAATGATGATGAATAGGCGCCATTTTAAATACCCTTTTACCGGTCAACTTAAATGAGGCTACCTGAATTATAACCGAGATAGTTTCTAAAACAAATAAGCCTCCAATAATCGCTAGCACGATTTCGTGTTTAACAATAATCGCAACTGCAGCTAGTGAGCCTCCTAAAGAAAGAGAGCCAGTGTCACCCATAAATATTTTAGCTGGGGGAGCGTTGTACCAAAGAAAACCTAGACAAGAACCAACGATAGAACCACAAAAAATAGATATTTCGCCAACCCCAGGAATATATTGTAGTTGCAAATATTCTGAGAAAATAGTGTTACCAACTATATAGCTTATAAAAGTGAATGAGAGAGCAACCAACATAACAGGAACAGTAGCCAGGCCGTCAAGACCATCTGTAAGATTAACAGCGTTTGAAGATCCGATGATAACAAAAAGTGCAAATGGTATAAAAAATAATCCCATATGTAATATTAAGTTTTTAAAAAAAGGAAAATATAAATTATATAAATATTGATGATCTGAAAATTGAATTAAAATATATAATGCTATTAGCGCTATAATTAATTGGCCTAAAAACTTTAATTTTGAATTTAAACCTCTTGAGTTTTTAAGGTTTATTTTTAATAAATCATCAACAAAGCCCAAAACTCCTAGACTTAAAAATACGAAAATAAGAGTCCAGATAAATATATTTGATAGATCAGCCCAAAGCAGTGTTCCTGACAACATTCCAATTATAATTATAATTCCACCCATAGTTGGTGTTCCGCTTTTTTTTATTATATGGTCTATTGGCCCATCTTGTCTAATGGGTCCTAAAATTTGTTTTTTTGAAAATATTTTAATTAAAGGCCCACCTACTAAAAATACTACAGTAAGTGATGTGATAACAGAAAGTCCAGTTCTAAAAGTTAAGTACTTAAATACATTTAAAAATGAGTACTGCTCTACTAATGAAGTTAAAAAACTATATAACATTGGCTGTTCCTTTTATAATACTTTTAGAAATTTTATTTAAACCAGTAGCGTTTGAACCTTTAATCATCAAATAATCATCTTTTTTTATCACATTTGAAAAAACGTCATCAAAATCATTTTTATCTTGTAAAATATTTCCCTGTTTTTTTTTTGATATATACTTATAAGTCTTTAATGCTTTTTCTCCATATACAAATAGTTTGTCTATATTAGAACTGTTAATAATTTTTGACAAATTTTTATGGTAAAAATCTGACTTGTTTCCTAATTCAAGCATATCTCCAAGTAAAACGTACTTTTTATGATCTTTATCTTTTATATTAGATAAATTCTTAATTGCATTTTTTACAGAAAGCGGGTTTGCATTATAACTTTCATCTATGAGATTGAACCTTGTTTTGTATCTTTTTACTTTGTGAGTTTTGCCCCTTCCTTTAAGTGATAATGGATAATTGAAAAAATTTTTAATCTTATTAAAATCTAAATACAAAATTTTTAAAACCGCCATACAACAAAGAATATTATAGATATTTGATGTCTCAATATTTCTGACCTTAAGTAATAAAGACTCATCACATATTCTAATTTTTAAGTTTTTGTAATTTTTATAATTAAAAACTTTAATTAGGCGAATGTCTGATTTAGTAGAATTACCAAATGATAAAACTTTTACTCCTCTATTTTCTGCTAAATTTTTTAAAAAACTAAAAAATTTATCATCGCGATTTAAGATTAAGCTACCACCTTTATCAATGTTATTTATTATTTCCCCTTTTGCTTTTGCGATTTCTTTTATGTTTTTGAAATTTTCAATGTGGGCTTCAGCTATATTGGTTATGATACCTAAATTTGGTTTAACCAGCTTAGACAAATTATTGATTTCACCTTTTTTACTCATTCCAATTTCAAAAACTCCAAATTTATGACTATTTTCTAAATTTGATAGACTGAAAGGTACACCATAATGGTTATTAAAAGATTTGGGAGAATAATAAGTGTCGCCAAAAACTTTTAATATTTTTCCTAAAAGAGTCTTAACAGTAGTTTTCCCAGAACTTCCTGTTACAGCAATCACTTTTGCTTTTGAGTGACTTCTTTTTGAAAAAGCTAAGTTGTATAAAAAATTTATTGTGTTGTTACATTTTATCAAGTAACTTTTGTTTTTAACTTTAATATTTTTTGAAACCACACAAAAATTTGCACCTTTTTTAATGGCTTCAGATACAAATTCATGCCCATCATTTCTCAAACCTTTAATAGCAATAAAAAGATTTCCCTTTTTAACCTCTTTTGAATTAAAGGAAACACCCTCAAAAGAAAAATTTTTATTCTTATTGACTATTTTTCTTAAAATTTTAGAATTTAGATATTGGTTGTAATTATTTTTAGTAAATTTTTTACCTACAAAATTTATACTTTTAATAATCGATTTGTCGGATATGTTTAAAATTTTTTTACCATAATCTTGGGTTACCTCGTGACCTTTTCCGGCTATTAAAATTATCTCTTCAGGTTCAGATTTTTGAATTGCAGTTTTTATTGCTTTTCTCCTATTTCCGATTTCAAGATAATTGGTTTTTTTTAATTTTTGTGTAATCATCTTTCTTATTTTTTTTGGACTTTCCCTTCTTGGATTGTCATCAGTCACATATATTTTGTCAGATAATCTTCTAGCAATTTTAGCCATTTCTCCTCTCTTCTTTTTGTCTCTCTCTCCTCCACAACCAAATACTAGAGATATTGTATTAGAATATTTTTTTCTCAGTGATTTAAGTACTGTTGATAAAGCGCCTGGCGTATGTGCAAAATCTATATAAACTTTAGAGCCGTTTGGAAAAATTCTAATTAATTCTAATCTTCCGTCAACACTCTTAATTTTATTAAGAGCAAAATCTATTTCTCTTTTTTTTAATCCACAAAGTTTCGCTGCTGCTATTGACATTAAAAGATTTGTAGTTTGGAAGCTGCCTGTCAAAGAAATTTTTTGTTTATCAATGTCAAAAATTCTGTTTGCCTTGATTACTTTTAAACTTCTCTTGCCAGCTATCATTTTTAGCTTAGAAAATTCTTTAATCTCTTCATCAACAATCATGTTGCTTCGTTTTTTAAGCAAACGTGAAAAAAGTATCATTTTTGAATTAAAATAATTTTTCATATTTTTGTGATAATCCAGATGGTCCTGACTAAAGTTAGTAAAAATTCCTGCTTTAAAATCGATTTCATTTAGTCTGCCCTGCGCCAAACCATGGCTTGATGCTTCAAGAACTACATAGTCTATGCCAGATTTTTTTAAATTAAATAATTCTTTATGAATAGTTACTATGTCTGGACTAGTAAGATTTAATTTTTTTATGGCCCTATTCTTTTTAATACCTAGTGTTCCAATAGTTGCTACAGGAATTTTATTAATATTCAAAATTTGATGAAAAAAATCAGCTACAGAACTTTTTCCATTAGTACCCGTAACTGCAAAGATATTCTTTGGCTTCCTTTTAAAAAATATCCCACATGCTCTTGATAATAATAATTTGGGATCTTTGACAATAATTAAAGGTGTTTTTGTACTTTTTTTTTTTAAACTTTGGGAACAGACTACAGCAGCTGCTCCTTTTGATATTGCGTCCTTTATAAAAAAATTTCCATTAAACTCTTTTCCTTTAATGGCGAAAAAAAGGTCTCCTTTTTTCACTTTTCTACTATCTAGTGATAAGCCTTTAATTTTAATATTTTTAATATTTTTAGGTAAATTTTTAATTAGTTTTTTTAACAACATAATTTTTATAAAACTCGTTGTTATTTATGGCTAAAATAGGTCCAATTTTTTCTATTATTTTGCCAGCCACATGGACAGAATTCCAACCTGCCTCATTCCTTTTGATATTGGTCACTTTGTAGCCACGATAGTTATAAACCATTTCTGGTGCTGGTTTGGGCTCATCTAAAAGAACTAATAAAACATACTTTGGTTCGCTCATAGGAAAAACTGATATAAAAGTATTAAGTTTCCTGTTGGAATATTTGCCGTAAAAAGATTTTTTAGCCGTTCCGGTTTTACCACCTACATCAAAACCATAAACGTCAGCTAAACTAGCTGTTCCATTCTTATTAGTTACAACTTCCCGTAAAATCATATTTATTTGATCGCTTGTTGAATTTGATAAAACTTTTTCTTTAATGTTTTCACTAATTTTATTCAAATATAATGTTGGAGTTACTAAATACCCTCCATTAGTGATTGTTGCATATGCGGATGCTGCCTGTAGAGGAGTTGTAGTTATTCCATGACCAAAAGATATTGTTTCTAACTTACATTTATCCCATTTAAAGCTTAATGGCGTTCCAACTTCGTCCAATTCAAAATCTAGTGTATTTAATAGATTAATATCTTTAAGAAACTTTTTATATTTTTCTTCACCAATTTTTTTAGCAATTATTGTCGAACCAATATTAGAAGATCTAACGAGAATGTCTTTTACTGATAAATCTTTTGGAAGTTCATCATGTTCTGATATTTTATATTTTGAACAATTGATGCTTGATGGAATATTTTCTATGATAGTATCAGCATTAAATAATTTTTCTTCCAAAGCTAATGCTATCGTAAAAGTTTTAAATATCGAACCTAACTCAAAAACTCCTTTAGTTATTTTATTAGTGTATTCAAGACTTGATATGTCATTTCTTAAATTGATATTATAATCTGGTAAAGAGACTAGAGATAATATCTCTCCTTTGTGAACGTCCATCAGTAAACCGGCAGCCCCTATAGCATCAAAATTATCTAAAGATTTCTCTAACTCTTTTTTAACTAAAAATTGAATATTTGTATCTAATGTTAATTTTAAAGGCTCCTTTATTTTATCTAAGTTTTTAAGTTCATCGTCAAAATATTTTTCTACTCCAGAAATGCCATAATTATCGTCGTCTATTTGACCAAGAATATGACTATATAATCCGGCATGTGGATATACCCTTCTTTGAGTAGGTTCAAATTTAATTCCCTTGTCACCCAAAGACAATAGTTTATTTTTTTCCTCATCTGTAATACGTTTTTTTAAATAAAAGTATTTATTCTTTTTTAATTTTTTTTGAAGTTCATCTTGAGAAATTTCAGGAAAATTTAATTTTATATTAATCATAAATTTTTTTTTATCTAAAATAAGGTTTGGTTTTACAGCCGCGTGGTATGACTTGATATTTCTAGAAATTAATTCTCCATTTCTATCAACTATATCTCTCCTTAATGGTAAAAAATTTAATTCATTTTTTTTTATTTCAAAAAGGTTTGGATTTTTAACAGATACAAGTGTTATCTTAAGTGCAAAAATTGCTATTAAACAAAAAAAGAAAAAGAACAAAATATAAATTCTGTCTTCAGAAATTGGTGATTTTTGAATTTTTTTTTGTTTTAAATTGGTTGCAATATAATCTTGAAAATAAAAACTTCTTTGGTTCTTATTAAAACTTTTACTTTTTTTGTATTTTTTTATCATTTATAACTTTTTTACTAGTCTTTCTCTGATCCTTTTTAAAATCCTCAATGCTAAAATAAATTTTAGAAAAATTTATACTTTTATATTCATCATCGCTATATTCTAAAATCTTCTTAGATAAATTTTCTGGTGATGAAAGATAAAAATATTCTAGCTGAGCTTCATATAGATTATTTTCAAGTTCACTTATTTTGAATTGGTAAGAATAAATATTTTTTTCTATTATTCTCGTTTGAGTTTTTATTAATGCAGTTAAAAACATAAGAACTGAAAAAATTGTGATTGAGATGAATACTTTGTTTTTAAACATTAATGTTCTCCAAATCTAAGTATCTTTTAAATTTCATTTTTAGCTCAGCTGGATCTTTGAATTGTTCATTATTTCTCATAATAAACCTTAACTTTGCCGATCTAGATTTTGGATTTATATTAATTTCTTTAGGGCTTGCTTTTAAAAATTTATTATTATTATTGTGAAATAATATTGGAGCTTTTGTTTCCTCTTCAGGAAAATATCTTGATGGTTTTGATCTATTTTTTGAATAATAATTAAAAAAAAATTTTATTATTTTGTCTTCTATTGAGTGAAAAGTAATTACAACTATTTTGCCATCTGCTTTTAAAAATTTAGCAGCTGTTATTATTCCTTCAATTAATTCTGTAATCTCTTTATTAACAAATATCCTTAAAGCCTGAAAAGTTTTAGTACAAACATTAATTTTTTTATTAAAAATTTTCTTTTTACTTGCCTCTATTATTTTTACTAACTCTGGTACTAATGAAATTCTTTTTTTTTCTCTTGCTCTAACAATGTTTTTTGCAATTCGAGATCCTTCCTTTTCCTCTCCAAATGTTTTTATGATTAATTTTAAATTTTTTTCATCAACCTCATTTAATACTTCTTCTGCTGATATTTCAGATAAACCCATATTCATATCTATTCTTTTATTAGATTTAAAAGAAAAACCTCTATCTAAATCTAATAGTTGATTAGAAGAAATTCCTAGATCAAATATAAAAGTATCTATTGAGTTTTTTTCATTTAAGATTAGGTCCAGATTACTAAATTTTTCATTATAAAATGAGAAACGTCCAGAAAACTTCTCTTTTAATTTTTCTGCTTCTCTTATTGCGCCCTTGTCCCTGTCTAAGGCTATAACTTTTGTATTTGGAAATTTTAATAATTCTTTAGAATAGCCACCGCCGCCGAATGTACAATCAACAAAACTACCACCATTTTTTGGTGAGCAAATTTCAATTACCTCTTTTAACATCACTGGAAAATGAGGGGGATCCAGTGATGTTTGAGCTGCATTCATTTTTGGCAAAATAAAACATTAAAATCTTTGTTTTCTTAAAAAAGCAGGAATTTCAAATTCCTCTTCTTCGTTAACATTTTCTTGATCAAATAGTTTTTCGTTCTGGTCCTCTATTTCAGAGGATGTGTTGTTTGTTGACTCTTGTAAAACTTCATTCTCTACTGAAAACAGTCTAGGCGTTTGCTCATCTTGACTATCTGTCTCCGGTATATTTGAAGTTTTTAAACTTTCATTATTATTCTCAATATAGGATGCGTTTTCTAATGAAATACCCGATGTAGTATCAATTAACTCTTCGTTATTTACCTCTAAAGACTCAGAGGTCTCTGGCTCTATATTGGGCAAATCCTCTTTTTGACTTTCGGGTTCAAAAGTTTCCTCAAGCTTTAAAGCTGTTGCGCCACTAATAGAATTAATAGCGTTACTCTCTATATGAGTGCTTTTAGAAAATAAACCATCTGAATAGCCTGGGTTTCTATTTTGCATTCTACTAACCATGTTAAGAACAGTTTTAGAATGTGGAGCTTCTCCATCAAGAGCAGTTGCAACTATAGAGACTCTCATTTTTCCATCAAGATTTTCATCTTTAATAGCACCAAAAATTAATTCAGCTTCAGGATCTACTTCAGCTCTTATTTTATTTACAGCTTGATCTACTTCAAATAGTTTAATGTCATCCCCTCCTGTTATATTTACAAGCAAACCTTTTGCCCCTTTTAGAGAATAATCATCAATTAAAGGATTGTTTAAAGCAAGTTCAGTTGCGGTAAGAGCTCTATTATCTCCTTCCCCCTCACCAGTTCCCATCATCGCTTTGCCCATTGAGCTCATAACAGTTTCAACGTCAGCAAAATCTAGATTTATTAAACCTGGTCTTACCATTAAATCTGTTACACTTTGAACTCCCTGTTTAAGAACATCGTTGGATAGAGAAAAAGATTGTTCAAAACCTGTGGACTCATTTGCAATTTTAAATAAATTTTGATTCGGAACTAAGATTGAAGTATCAAGGTGTTTTTTTAACTCTTCCCATCCTTGCATCGCTCTTCGCATTCTTTTTGGACCTTCGTAAGAAAATGGAAGAGTGATTACACCTACAGTTAAAATATTTAATTCTTTAGCCGCTCGCGCTATAACATGTGAAGCTCCAGTACCTGTTCCACCACCCATGCCTGCAGTAATAAAAATCATATTACTTCCTTGAATATAACTTACTATCTCATTTAAAGACTCGTCTGCAGCAGCTTGACCAATATCATGCTTGGCTCCTGCACCTAATCCTTTAGTGAGATTCATTCCTATTTGAATTTTTGCATCTGCTTTATTCATTTTTAGATCTTGAGCATCAGTATTTACAGCAACAAACTCTACACCTTGTAAACCAGACTCTATCATTGCATTAATAGCATTGCCTCCTGCGCCTCCAATTCCTAAAACCAAAATTCTTGGTTTCAGTTCCTTAAGTTCTCCTCCTCCTATATTAATCGTCATTCCCCCTCCTTTGTTTGTTTTTCCCATTTTAATGATGATCTATTTTTAAAAGCTTTTTTCTTTGCTAATATTTTAAACTTTTCAAAATTTCTTGGTTCCCAGATTTGAAATGTTTTTCCAAGACCTACAAATAAAATTTCTTTTTTTATCTTTGCATGATTAAGTAATTTTTCAGGAAACAAAACTCTTCCTTCGCTATCAAACTGTAAGCTAAAACTTTCAGATAATATTGAAGTAGCGAAATAATCTCTTTTTTCCTCAAATGGATTAAGTGTGTCTATAGTATTCGAGAGTTTTTCTATTCTATCTTGAGAACATCCCTCTAAAGCCGCATAATTAAATGATGGATAGGTTACAAAACCATTGTAACCAAGAGAATTTAAGTGTGATCTAAAGGTAGCAGGCACTGATACCCTCCCTTTTTTGTCTAATTTGTTTTCGTAACTTGATAAAAACATAATTTTTTAATTTTGGAGCATAAAAAGACTCAACCAAAAAGTGTCTTGATAAAATCTCTTTATTTAACTTATCCAAATAACCCTCCTTATTGGGATTTTATGGGATAGTATGGGTTTTGTAAGAAGTAGTCAATATAATAGTTTTTGCCATAAGTGATACAAAAACAGAACATTTTAAGATTTAAGGGAGATTTGCCAGACAGACTATAAGCCGGGTTCTGTCATTGAAGATATCATTTCTCTAGGCTTAAGTTCACACCTAAGCTCAAGCGGTTAACCCAGAAGACTAACTAAAGACTGTTTTTAGCATAAAATGCAATGTCTTCTCTATTTAACCTTGCTCCCAGTGGGGTTTGCCATGCGTTTTTTGTTACCAAAAAACCGGTGAGCTCTTACCTCACCGTTTCACCCTTGCCTT
>NHJA01000001.1:0-7924 GCA_002171845.1 Candidatus Pelagibacter sp. TMED203 | reverse complement strand
TCATTAGCCATGATTTTTGTATATTCACTTCCCTCTGAACCATCATTTATTAGAGGAACGAATTTAGTTGAGTAAGTTGCTCCTTTAATTATGTATTCATCTAATTTGTCTTTTGGTTCATATATATTTTGTTCATTTTTAACTTGATCAAATTTGATGTTATCAAATTTATATTCACTAGCAGAAACAGACAAAATTGATCCAAAAGCTATAGGTAAAAGAGATAAGGCTTTAGGTAATTTCAATTAGGAAAATGATTTTCATAAATTTAACATATAAATCCTAGATTTATAGAATATTAGATACAATTATGAATTTTGTGGATTTAAATGATTTGTATAAAATTAATTTAAATGCACCCGCGCTACTAAAGCGTTGTCACTTTCCGTCACTATATGCTTTGAAATAAAAGTATAAAACCCAGTTATTGCAGTCAGTCTCGTTAGTAAAAAGGCATGCTCCCAAAGCACCCGCGCTACCAAGCTGCGCCACGCCCCGCTAAACATCATTCTAATCTATGACAGGGATGTTAGTAAACATAGTCACAAAAAGAATTTTTGCAGTAATAACAAGCGTTATTAAGAAGAAATAATTACTATTTCTATAAATACAAACATTTTATATATTGCAAATTAATACTTAAATAAATTAAAGGTTTTATAAAAATAATACTTTACAAAATCTTATGATTTAGTTGAAACAGTTGAAATTGCTAAAGACAGAACGCCTGTAATAGAAGATCTCGCGAGAGTTAATATAGGATCTATTGCAATAAGAAGAATAAGAATCGGAGGAAGAGGCACAGCAAAATAAGCAAGAGCGAAGCCTATTGTTGGAAGAACAGCTACTCCATTCAATCCCGCAGCAGATATACCTGTAAAAACTCCGAATATTAAAATCTGAAAAATAATTAATGGGCTTAAATTAACTTCATAAAGATTTAAAGCGAAAATAATAACTATAACGTTATAAACAACGTTTCCTAGTCTGGCAATTAATAAACTTATTGATGCAGAAGCTTCTGTTTCTGATTTAGTTCTTCCAATCTCAATAAGAGAATTAATAATTGTGGGGTAACATGCCATGCTACTTCCCGTTGAAAGAGCTAATAAAAATACTGAATCTGCTGGATTTGTTTTTAATTTTTTTCTTTCCTCTGAAGTGGTAAATTTTCGTAATACTAGTTTTGCTACACCTAATGAAGCAACAGATGCTAAAAGAATACAAATTGCCAAGTTAAGCAAAGCTACAATAATTTCGACACTAATAGTTGCCATAGCTCCTGCAATTAAGCAAATCAAAATAAATGGGGACACTAAAAGTAATTCATCTAATACTTTTACTGATAACGTATTAAGACTTCTTAAAAAGGTAATCAATGGCTGAGATTTATCTTTTGGCATTGCCGCTAGACCCAATCCTCCCAAAATAGAACCGGTAATTACTTTAAGAGTTTGTCCTGTCGAAGCATCAGAAAAGATATTAGTAGGAATTAAACTTTTCCAGAAATTTGGTCTTGAGACATTTTCAGATACTTCCTTAGCGAAAACAGAGACATTAATGTCAGTAACATCAAGCATAAATCTTCCTATAGACAACTTGCCTTCTGGAGATAAAATTCCAGGTCTAGAATAGATAGATAATAAGACTGCTAAAAAGGAAAAGGCAAAGAGAAAAATTACTATGGTAACAAATAATTTTCTAGCAAATTTCAAATCCCCCCCATCTTCGCCTTTATCACTGCTAAAGATAGATGTGATAGATATAATTACTGCTGATAAGACCAATGGTATTGCAGGGAAAGATATTAATTGAATAAGGGTTAATCCAATATCATTTAAGGGTTGAGATAAAAAAGGAAGAAATCTACCTATTAAAATTGAAATAGGTAAAATCACAAAAAGAAAATACTTTGGTTTTCTTGAGGCTATAAGAAATGATTTCAGAGATTTGTAAGTCATTAAATTAACGTTTATTTTTGGTTGGAACAGGTTGGTAGTAATCTGAGAACTCATTAAGAACATCAGTATCAGACTTAATTTCTTCTTCATCTAAATAAAAATTTAGAACATCTGCCATCGCAATATTTGCTTCAGTTGATAAATAGATTGATATTTTATCCTTTACATCATCAAAAAGGATCGGAACAAATTTAATTGATAAATTTGGATCCTGATAAACTATTTTTTTTATTTCTGTAGCATCTCGATAAATGGCATCAACATCTCCTTTTTGTAAAGCTTTAAGGCATTCATCCCAAGAGGAAAATCCTTTTTTGATTGCTTTTGGCATTAATTCTTTCGCTGCAGTTTCATAGGAAGAATTTGCTATGTAACCAACCCTTATGTTGGATTTAAGTATTTGTGAACCAAGACTTGATTCAGGAACATTCGCGAAATTTGATAAGAAAGATCTATTAGCTAGTAGTGATTGTCTGAAATTCATATAAATGTGAGGATGTGCATTAGACATCCTTGAATAATTAGTACTTAATTTTCCTATTGCAAGATCAAAATCACCAGCACCAGCTCTGTTTACAGTTTCATTAAAACTCGATGAAGATTGATCAAAAATTACATCAACTCCAAGATTTTTAGCGAATTTCCTTATTATTTCAACGTCATTTCCCTTCATTGAATCTGAATCGGAAACTGAAGGTGGAGAATCCTTATAATAGTATGGAGGATTGTTGTATGGAGGCATGCCAACTATTAAAGAGCCTCTGTCCTTGATTTTTTGTATGTAATCAATTTCAATTGCGTTTAATTGTTTTGAAAAAAATAATGAAAAAAATATTACATTTAAAATAAGCAAAGAATTAAAAAATTTTTTCATATTTTAAAAATTTTAGTTTACAAACCTACTATTTAAAACTAACATCTATTGGAATAAAGACTTTAAGTATTGTTTAAATATGTTAAACCCTAAATATTAAAATCATTACATGCTATCAAAAACTTCTAAAGATCTTTTTCATATTCAGCATTTATTTCTATAATGTTTGCCGTCAATAATGCTACACAAATAATTCCTAGCAATGCAAATGATGTAGAAACAACCTTACCAAGAACAGTTGAAGGGGTTACATCCCCATATCCAACAGTTGTAATACTTACAACGGAAAACCATAATGATCTTATTATTGAACCGAAATGTAATGGATCGGTATTTCTTTCTATTAGATACATAACAGAAGCGAAAGTATATGTTAGAACAGCTAGTAAGGTTATTGGAAAGAAAGTCTTTGAGGGTTTATTTAGAAGTATAAATTTCAATCTATTAATTATTGATCTGAATTGAGACTGATATATATTGATGGAAATTTTTAAAATATAGGCTGTTAAAATTACAGGACTTTGATTAGGGACATAATTAGTGTTGAGTAATATGAGAGTAAACAAATCAAATATGCTTCTAAAATGCAAAAATGAATTAAAGAATTCCCTCATATCGTAATCTTTTTTTGCCCAACTATTAGCTAATTTGCCCACATAGTCAGATAAAAAGAATGCTTTCACTAATTCGTATACAAAATTAACGATAAAATCACTGTCGTATTTTCTTGTAAGAGCGTTCTCTGTTTCAAAAGCAACTGTTAAAAAAAAAGAAATAGTAACAATATAAATTAAGTTGTTATAAGCGGAACCTTGATAACTACCCCAATAATCCCCAAAATACCATCTATTTACTTTCGTTTTACTCATTAAATTAATTAAGGAGACCTCTTTTTAGAATAAATAATCTAATAATAGACCAGGTCCCAAAAGTTACTTTTAATGCACAAATTATATTGAGAGCAGGTATAAGAATATCTTGATGAATTTTAACGCCTAAAATAGGAGGATTTAATATGCTATAAAAACTCAAAATAGAAACAATAATAAAAATAACCACAGCAAATTTCTCGATTGCGATTGAATTATATTTAAAATAAAAATTTTCTAAGCTTTGAATTCTTCCTGTAATCATCAATAAAGTTATAGCAGTTGCTCCAGATACCCCAGAAGCAAAACCTCCACCTGGAGTCAAATGTCCTCTGATAGCAAGTTCTATTGCTAGAAATGCGCATAGCAACGCTGATAAGTCGAGTAATTGAATTATTGTTGAATCTGTAATTCCAAAAAATTGTTTTTCAGATTCTTCATCATGTAGAAGAATCTTTACTCCTAAGCCTGCGAGAGTGAATACTGTTACTTCTCCAATTGTGTCAAATAATCTTGTCCCCAAGATGACGGAGGTTACCGTATTTGGTATGTCAGTAATTTTGACTAGATTTGTAACAATTAATTCAGTATCCCGTATATTAGTAACACTTTTAGTAAATAATAAAGTAATCATAACTATTGCAATGGATATTAGATATAAGAAAGACTTTAAATTGTCTGTAAAAGCTTTTTTATTTAAATTCATTTTTCAATTATTTGAAGAGCTGTATGTTTCAATGATTTTGTTTTTGACAATTCTTCGTGAAGAATGGAGGATTCTACATAAAGATTATTTTTTAATAAGGCTGCATGGGGAGAACCACTAAATATATTTGCTTCATCCCAGTTAATATTTCCTTCAGTATCTAAATCGATATCATCAACTTCCTTAATGACAAGGTGAATATGTAACTCATTTATGGCTTTTTTAATATTTTCAAAAATTAGATTATCAATTTCTTCACTTTTTTTGACTAGAAGTACTAATGAGTAGCAACCTCTTATTGAAACAATATAAATTAAAGTTGAGAGTAATGTTCCAACTAAAACCTCTGTCAAAGCGACATCTGGAGCTCCTACCAATGAATAAATTAAAGCGGCTACAGAACCTAAAAAAGATCTATATATTAAGGCTTGTGTGGGAGATTTACTTCTTATTAATAAAATCCCAAGAAAAGGTAAGATAAGTTCGAAAGGTAATAAAGATGCAAAAGTAATATTATTCATTAACTGTCACTCAAATTTCCTATTAAATACCCAAAAACTGTATTCCATAAAGTTAATGTAATTATAGAAATCGTCAATATAGGCCAATGATTAGGATCTCTTATTATGAGTCCAATCAAAATCAATCCAGATCCTACAGTATCAGCAACTGTTAAAGTATGAAGTTTATAGAGTAGGGAATATCTTTTTTTGAGGATTGGAAAGGTACCCCAAAACCAAAAAAACAATCCTATGAAAATAAGTAAATAAGAAACAAACAATATAATATTCATAAATAATCTTCTTTATAAAGTAATGAAAGTACTATCAAACCCGCATCTCCAACAATTAAAGTAAAAGCTCCAATTGAGCCAATCATCCAATCTCCAATAATAAAAGAATAAAAAATAATGATTAGTGCTAATTTCGAACCAAAGCTTGAAGCAGAAGCAAGTTGATTAAGAATATTTGATTGATTGGCTATTGCGAAAATTGGAATTAAGGATGCTATTAACATCAGATAAATAAATAAAAGATCAATATTTGGATATTTATTAAAACTGTTTAAAGCAGATAAAAATAGAAAATTATTATTTAGTATCATTTCCCTTCCTCAATAGTATGAACTCGCCAAGTTTTTTTATCTTTTCTTTTCGTGACTAAAGTTAATGGCGTTAAGGTAATTCTAAACAAATCTAAAAAATTTATAAATTGACTCCCATCCTCTGGGACAGCTGATTGCTGGTTAATGAAAATTTCTTTTTTGTGACGAAAAAATATTAAATAAAGAGATTCTTGAATTGCTTTTGGAAAGGCGATTAACGTTTTAATAATTTCAGTAATCATAAAGTAAATATTTAAATTGGGCAATCTCACTGTAGGCAAAATAACAGAAATAATTATTCCAATAATTAGATTATTAAATCTAAAATTTGAAGTTAACAAGCACCAAATGATTAACCTAAAAAGGAGTTGGGATATATATCTTATAGTATTTAATATATTCATAGTATTTTTAAATAGGTTAGATTCGCAAGAAGAAGAGCCGCAATTACAAAAGGCGCACCAATTATATCTATAGTTTTCCTCACGCTAGTATTATTTGAATTTGATTCTAACCCCATAAATGCAAGATAAAAAACAAATCCTAAAATGATAGTAACAACAGAAATTTGCACTTTCTCAAATGAATAATATTTACTTTGGATAATTGAAAAGCCAAACAATGATAAACATGAAAATGTTAATGTGATATTGGTAGGTTTTAAATTTTTTAAGAATTTTGAATTTAGATATTTAAATAAATTATTAAAAACAAACTTTATATTGAAGTTTTTTAATCTTGAAAATATTAATTTGACATAAACTACTGAAGTTAATAATGCTCCGCTATTAAAAATTAATAAAGCTTCTTTAGGTAAATCATTTTTTATAAGCGATTTAGTTATGTATCCAGAAAGAAAAGGTAATCCTGAAATGGATAGACCAGCAATTACAAATGAAATTATTCTAATTAATTCCTCAAAATCTTGTTCGTCAAGTGAAACTTCATTTGAATTAGCAGAATAAATTTTCGATTCTTTTTCATTTTTGTTTAGTGTAAGAAAAAGAATTGATTTACAAATTCCATGTTGCATAGCATATAAACACCCATAAGATGGTGAAAGAATTGCGATCCCTAATTGTGAAACAGAACTCCATCCCAATGTTCTCCCATTATCGTTCTCTAATAAAGCAAAAATAGCTCCAACTATTGAACTTAATATTCCTATTATTATCAAAGAATTTTCAATTGGAGTTAAAGTAACACTCATTCTGGATAATGGTGCTACCGCTGCACATGTTACACATCCTGACAAGATTGCAGAAGATTGAGGATTTGCATGGCTATAAATATTTGGGACCCAAACTCCGCATAAAAAGATTCCAGCCTTAGTTAATAGACCTGCGGAGATTAAACACAAAGCAGTTGAAGGGGCACCTATTAAATCCTCTAATAAAAAAGTACCTGTATAAGTAAAAGCTTGAATAACTCCAATTAGATAAATAAGCATGGCTAACCCGCCTCCTATTAGATACTGGAAAGAATTAAACAAAGATTTATAATCATTTCTATCAGCAACTAAAAGAAACGCACAAAAACCTGTTAATTCAAGAGCTATGTAAAGAGAAATCAAGTCTTTCGATATAAAACTAATTAATAAAGCGCTAAATAGTACCAAAGATATTTGATAAAAATAATGACTAAAATATTTATTTTTTAAAATAAAAGTAATCATTATTACGATGGCAGAACCAAAAATTAATGGAAGACTGTAACTATCAAAAGATAATGGTATGCCATCATTATTTATTAGCTTGTAACTATATTCATAACCATTTAAATATCCTTTTAAACTAAGAATTGCATAAATAAAAAGAACTCCGAACCCTATTTTATAAAATGGCTTTGGGTAAATACATCCAACAAAACCGCAAACTATAGGAATAAAAATAAGAGAAGTTAATAATACTGGATTATTTATCATTTTTCTAAATCTTTAAATCTTAAAAGAGGAAATTTTCTACTAAGTCTTAATGCAATGCCTGAAAGCAAAGCTTGAGTTGCAAATCCAATAACAATTGCTGTTAATATAATTGCCTGAGGATATGGGTCAGCATATGACGAATATCTTTCATGACCTATTATTGGGGTTTGTGAACCTGGAAAAGCTGCAATTATTACAAAGGTACTTATTGTTGCGGTATCAATTACGTCTAATGAAAATAGTGAATTAAAAATTGATTTTGAGTTTAGTAAACCAAAACATCCAATAACAAATAAAATTACACATGGCATTAATAAAATTGTTTTATATGACAAATCTGGAAAGATTCCCATTCCCAATAAATTAAAAATTAAGTATATTCAAATACTAATAATATTTCTAAAAACAAAAAGTCTTTCTTAAATTTTTAAAAAAGATAACAGCAAATCATGACATAAAATTTTTAGAACAATTGATGAATAGGTT
>NHJA01000011.1:5877-16451 GCA_002171845.1 Candidatus Pelagibacter sp. TMED203 | reverse complement strand
TCTTGTTTATCAATTCATCCTTTTGATTCTTGACTAACTCTCTAGCATTGCCCTTAACATCGGGGACGGTTGTTGCCATCATTGAGTTGAATTGACTTTCTAACTTCTTGACTGCACCCTTGATGGGTATCTTACCTGCCTTACAAGCAGCATAGAATGTGGCAGTCGCTTCGGACTTACCACCACTCATCAACTGAGCGCCGCCGCCAGTCTTTAAAGATATTCTTCTAGAACCTATAAGAAAATCTGTCTTAGGAGTTTTAGTTGCGCCGGGCGCTTTACCACCAGGAAAGTTTGATGCCCACTCTGGTGTGACATCATAGGCATTCTTGGGCATTGCACCCTTGCCTGTTAATTTTAGACTTTTAATAATTTTATCACCCGCATCTGGGGCAATCTTTTTATCTTTAGGTTTATATGAAGGTCCACCTGCTGCTGCAACGATAACTTTCTCCATCTCAAACGCAGCGGAGGTAGCAGCTTCGGTTAATAGATGTTCAGAAAAAGTTTTCATCCAACTATTTATTATACTTTGAAGTCTGCAAACCTATCAATTATCTCCNCATCTTGGCCNGTATCGACCATATCATCTTGTGCNGNTTGATTAACATCATACAATTTCATCTTTGATCTGTCTACACCAATGATGAATTTCTTGTTTGATGTTGGGTCAGCATATCTATTCTTCAACTGTTTAACTAACATCTGATTGAGTTCTTCTAGTTCTTCTGTCTGTATCAAAGCAAACATAAAGTCAGCAGTCGCAGGCAAACCAAACGACTCTGATGTATCTTCAAGACCAATATCTGTTGATACGAAACCAGTTCTCGTTGTCTGTGTTGCTGACATGATTGGTAGATTAAACTCAACAGCAAGACCTCTCATTTCTTCAGCGATTGCTTTGATGTATGTGTATGAGTTCACATTCGCACCGGCACGAAATCTACTTGATGCACAGATGTTGATGTAATCTACAAACACAATATCTGGTTTAAAATCTTTCTTCAACATCAACTCATTGAACAACGATCTAAAGTGACCACAATGAGCAGAAGCAGTCGGATATTCTTTGACTATCAACTGACCTTGTGTTTTCTTTTTGACTTTCTCAAACTTACTTTCATACATATGTTTTGGCAAATCGTGTAGATCGTCCATAGAGATGTTCATTAGATTAGCATCAATACGTTCGGCAATCTTTTCTTCTGCCATTTCCATAGTGATGTACAATACATTNTTACCTTGCATCAATGTTGCCGCAGCAACGTGACACATGAACAATGACTTGCCNACACCAGTACCGGCAATGGCAATATTCAATGTCTTGTTTGGCATACCACCTTTTGTAATACGATTGAAGAAATCTAAATCAAATGGTATCTTTTCTTCTGACCTATTGTAAAACTCATATCGGTCATCAGATTGTTCTATGTAGTCGTGACCAACGTGTTTATCAAATGATACTGATAGAGCATCGGACAATAAACTTGGTAACGCATCGGGGCCAGTATCATTCACCTTACCTTCAATGATATGAATACTGTTGAGAACAGCNTTGTAGATTGCTTTGTCTTTACACCACTGTTCTGTTTGATTTGATAACCACTCTAGACCNACNTCATCNTTTTCTAAACTCTCTAGATATTCTAGAGCGGTCTTGTAGTGTTCATCATTGAGTGTTGCCTTCTGTAACTCAATGGCAAGTGCCGATACGGTTGCGGCACTCTTGTATTGATCGGCATACTGCCAGATCGTTTTGAATATTACCTTCTCTATACCGTCTTGGAAATATTCTTCTTTTATAAATGGAATAACTTTTCTGGCATAATCCTCATTGTAAATCAGATTGCTCAGTATNGTCGTTTCCAATCTCTTCACTAACTTCATCTTCNAATCCTTCATCCAAGACCGTCATAAGTATGTCGCCAACTACTTTGTTGAATTCATCCAACGTATCTTCATTGACAACCCCATCTTTATTATACAACACATCGTACCTAAATGTCAAGGGTATTGTATCAACTTCTTCTAAATCTAATCTATTGCCATCCTCATCGTGTATCGGCAACTTGACATCTTTGTAAATCCAAACTACTCCTTCAAACGGACCTTCTTGTAATCTTAAAGCTTGTTCGTCCGTTTCTTTGTGATAGACGTAATGAAAATTATGCATAGTGACAATACGAATGTAGAATATATTTCCTACCCGATACAGGTTTTAGACCAGCGTGGTAGTATTGCCACGTTGGCGGAAACATTAACAATCGTCCTCTCTTTGGTTCTACTTTGTATGGTAAATAAGTTCCCGGTTGATTTATGTTTAGAAACTGTGTTTCACCACCTTCCTCTACATCATTAAGATAGATAAAGAAGGCAAGGAATCTTCTTGCTGACTCATGGTTCATCACATCAACGTGAGGATCAAAACGGTCATAGTCATTTCCTAGATACCGTTTTATTCTCACTGCCTCGTAACCATACTTCTCAGGCCACATCTTATCATAGATATTACAATCTAGTTTGTAATGTAAAATGTAATCTTGAAATAACTCAAGCAATCCTTTTTGAACTGTGTCCCAACCTTGTACAAATAAATTTATTTGNTCAAACGAGATAACATTGTTACCATCTTCTTGATGCACTGTCTCATACATCTCATGCTCATCTTCAAACTTCTGGATGAGTTCATTACAACTTATCCCATCTATTACATCGTCATAGACTTTGATGTAATTATCCATATGTAAACTTCTCTTTGGCAAACGCATCAAGTTTCTCCATCACTTCTGGTGTAAAGTATTTCTCTGGATCATTATTGATAGTTTTACCGAAAGTCTTTGTGCCGTCTGGTAATTCGATTCGTGTTGATACTGAATTGAATACACCAGCCTCTACGGCAAGTTCTAGAAGTCCATAATACCTGTCTAAACCCTTCGTGTAAGACAGCCTAACGTCTACCATTTGATTTTCTTTTGTAAGTCTAGACTTGTATGTCTTACAATGAACGATGTTGCCTACGACTTCTGTGCCCTCTTTCTCTTTCTTCTTTGATAGGTACACGATAGTAGATGCGGCATACTTGAGTCCTGAACCACCACCCATCTCTTTAGTCGGGAACATACTACCCACAACATCATAGGTGTGGTTGGTCATAATCATAGGTACACCCATCTTACCAAGTTTCAAAGTCAGCACACGGAAGGTTGCCTTCACAATCTGTGCTCGGGTCATGTCTTTTGTTTCTTTACCTGCCTCTGTATCTTCAATCTCTTTTGTTGTAGATAACATACCGAGACTATCAAGACACATCAATAGAGGTTTACCTTCACCGGTTTCTTCATATGCCTCTAACACTTGTAGTGCCTGATAACGAAACTCTTGTACCGTTGTGACTGGCAGAATAGCCATTCGTGCGGAGTCAATACCTCTTGACTCAATCATGTCCTTTGTGATAGCGGACTCTGATTCAAAATAGACAACATTTGCTTCGGGGTCGTTTTCTAGGAAAGTTTTACATACCCCTAGTGCGAAGAAGGTTTTACCAGTCGCACTCTCACCAGCGATTGCCGTAATTTTGTTATTGGGTAGACCACCATGTAGACTACCAGAAACCAGACAATTGAAAATATAGCTACCAGTATCCACATACCCACCAACGTCAGCAGCGTCAACACCATCAGCAACGATTGAACCATACTTATTACCTGTTTCTCTTATTACATTTTTCAAAAAACTCACATTTATTCTCCTACATATTTATCCATCATTCCTTTGAACAGTTCGTAATACTCGTCCTGACTTGGAAGTATGGAAGTGTAATTATTTTTTATGTCATTCAGTTGTGTGCCATCTAAANCAAGTATCTTNTCTCTCAAATCTTCAAACGTACTCACTCTCTGCCACTCATCTATATTGTATGTATTGTTAATGTCATAGTCACCCCATACAAAAGGAACTAGACCTACAGATATCGCTTCAGGATATCTTGATGTTGTTGCTGTCGGATCAAGCCAATTGAAACATAGCGTACACTTGGCACGTTCTATCATTGGGTACAACACTTTCCATTCTTTGATCCACTTAGCATCACGTTTTACACCAGAAGGAAACCCACCAACCAATACTGTAGATATGTCTGGGTCTCTGTACAATGCTCGAATAGTTTTCTCTCGTTGATTTCTTTCTGACGGTTTCATTCTACCCCAATAAGCAAAGTCTCTATCTTTGGGTGTGTCCATCATCATTGACAATGGGTTCTTTAGTGTCTGTATGAAATGATACTTCATGCCGTGTATGTTAGCAGGAAAGTCAATCTCATCTATTGTATGAAAGTCACCCAGAGTCACATCTTTGAATGTGCCTTCACGATACAGTTGTTCTGTATCACCACGGTCTGACCGCCAGATAATAACTTTCTTACCTTCCATGTGTGGGGTAAACTCTTTNACAAAGTTATTTGATGTTTCTAAATCTCTTGGGTCAATCTGTATCTCNCCGTGATATCTAAACTCACTATCAGATGGTATCACAACCACATCAGCATCTTTGAATACTTCTGGGTTGCGTTTAGGTCTTTCTCGTTTATCAAAACTTAGATTGTAAGAATCATATTCGTGTTGGGGGTTGTCTCTCATCCAACGAACATACAACTCAAAGAAAGAATCTAATACAGTCTCTAACGGACCTGTGTAGGTCACATTGCTTCTTATGCGGGCACATACTATTTTCATCGTATAATATCTATCGTGTCTATGTTGTCTCGTTTCCAAACTTCTANTTCGGNTCGTAATCTACCGTCTGCCTTCAAGGACTCGTAACGCTTACTTGCCTTGTTCTTCCACCAGGCTATCACATTTTCTAGTTCATGTCTATCCCAAACTGAACTTTTTTTCAGTTCGTCTGTCTCTCTTAGAATATACTCACGACTATTTTCATAACCAAAGGTAGACATATAGAATCGTTTTTGTGTTGTCACATTCTCAGTTTCTTTTCTAAACTCAACAAACTTAGCATGAGCCGCAGCATTATGTTGTTTCAAACTATTGGTGATAATCTGAATCATCTTGGTCTGTGTCTTGAGTTTTCTAGATGATGCCTGTTTATGTACTAGAGGTTCACCGTTTCTATCTTCAAACCAATTCTTCATTTCGTGGTACATATCATCAGCAAAGGTCAGAAAGAACTTTGACTCTGTATCACCTTTGTATCGCAAAAACGGACGCATACCATCATACATACTGCCACCTTTTATGTTACCATACAAAGATGTAGTCTCAAACATACAGAAAGGTCCACCATACTTTTGGTTTAGAAATCTACGGACATCATGCGAACAACATATTGCAGCCATCAGTTTGCCACCAAGATAATTGAACCCAAATGGTTGTGCTGGCACAATAACGAACCCCATGATAGTACCCCTATTGAAGTGTTGCATCTCCTCTTTATCTTCTGTCTGTAGAGGACGACCTAACCATTCGTTTCTAGGTTTGGCATTGATAAGTGGTGATGCCAGTTTGATGAACCCAACAATCTTACCTGAGTTCTTTTCCTGTACACAAAGTTTACTATTCTTACCCGGCGGATCGTCTGGTGAAAAACTGGCAGTCATCTCTAACAGGTTATCAAATGTTTCACCTGTTCGTTTGACTACNTCAAANTCCATNTCTTGNGGNTGTACATCAAAGTTCTGAAACAAATCATCTTCTGGACCCAAACCNAATANTGGTGTNGGCATNTNNTTGATGCGGTCTATCTTACGACTTCGGAAGTAATCATCTATCCGTTTAAAGTCGGAGAAATAGTTTACAAGTTTATCAGCAGCCCAGTATGTATCTTTTTCATCTAATATCATCCGAACAAACCTTCTAATGTCCTTCGTGTGCCATAACTTCTATCGACTTGCCAATCAATACATTCTAAGATCATTTCGATTGGGTCAACAAAAGACTTCTCAAATTGTTTGTCTCTATCTATCTGGTCGTGTAGGTTAAACTCTTTAGGCAGTTCTGAGATAAAAGCAATTACATTAGACTGCACAATGTTTGGCGTCTTGAGCAAAAGATATCTCAACTTCTCACCCTCTTGAATCAACTGATACTTATTCGTCAGTTTATGTTTCTTCAACAAATAGTTATATATCAAAGCACCTTTGATATGCATCGGTGTGCCTTTCTTGAATATGCTTGACTTGTCACCCCACTTTCTAAGACCGTTTACTGATCTAGGAAATGCAGTTTCTTCTACAGGCAAACTCATAAACTCTTTTCTAAAGTCCTGTATAAACTCGTTTACAGCAGACTCATTCTCATTTACAATTACCTTCAAAGAGTCTTTCATCTTCTGCCGACAAGCATATGGTGTTGATGACTTGACGGACTCAATGCCCATGACCTTGAGTTCTGGTTCTCTGTATCTTACACCTTCGTTGTCATGCACATTTAGAATGTATCTTTTCTTTGCAGTCCAGATACCTTTGTCAGCAATGACTTCTCTACCCATCTCCATCTTCTGGTCATAAGCATGAATATACTGAGCAAGTTCATCATAGCATTCATTGATAAACGGTTGTATTTTTTCTTCAGCAACCTTGTTCAGAAAGTCAATAGGGTTCTTTGGGTTGACTCTATCAACCAACTCTTTGAATCGTACATAGATAGAGTCTGTGTCTGATGCGATAATGTAATCGACATCTTCCGTTTTCAATACATCGTTTAGATATTTGTTTACTCTTGCTTCGATCCAACGAATAGATAACTGACCTGATGTTGTAATGGCAGTTGCCATNCNTTCATCATAGTATCGAAAATACTCNTTACCAAGAGCACCATAAGCACTGTTTAGAGCAATCTTTCTTGCCATCTGAATGTTATGATATGTTGATATCTGACTCAGATATTTTTTATCTTTGGTGTCTTGATACTTTTGTTTAGCATCTAACAGATAACCTTTGAACTTTGTTCGGTCAGTGTAATACTTTTCCATCAACTCAGGTAAGAAACCACGAATGTCTGTTCTAAAACAAGCACCGTTTGGTGTTACTGTTAGTTTGTCACCAAGAATGTCCGTATCAACTTCTTTATCAAGCAGTTTGTTGATAGAGATAGATTTGGGAAACTGTTGTTTGATAAGTGTCTCTAGTGAAATGTTGTATTGCATAATCAAATGCGGATACAGACTGTTCAAGTCAAACGACATAATCCATTCGTGTTGACCAACTTGTGGTTCTTTCACATAGGCGCCAACATACTTGGCACCTTTACTATTCTTTCTGCGTTGTGGTATGATAACATTTTTATCTAACAGATAGTTGTAGATGATAACATCCCACATACGGTTCTGAGAATAAACATCATTGTAGTTTATCTTGGCCTCGTATGCCATAGTAAACATCAACTGAATCATACCAAGATGATCCTCTAGAGCATCTACTAACTCAACGTCTTTGATGTTGTAATCAATGAANGATTGATAATCATTCGTGTACCACTCTTTGAATGTGTCGTATGGGTTAGGGTCTTTCTTTGTGCCCAACTCAATCATAGAAATGTAATCAAGTGTATATGATTCTTGACCTGTGTAAGTAAACTTCTTGTACAAGTCAAGATAGTCAAGATTAGACACACCCCAAATATTGTATCGTGTAATCTCACGACCAAATGTAGATGTGTATTCTGCCGACACTGTGTTCCACGGTGACATAGCATTCATCATATCTTCACTGTACAGGTTCTTGATACGATTGCACATATACGGAATATCAAAGAAGGTTGTGTTCCAACCTGTGATGACATCTGGTTTGACGTTTGCCATAAACTCGACAAACTTGTTTAGCAATACACGTTCATCATCACAATAAACATACTCAACATCATCTCTGGTGTTGTTGTAGTCGTAGATACCCCACACGATAATCTTCTTCGTGTTGTGGTTCTTTACTGTGACGGCAAGGACTTCTTCTTCTGCCAGATTGGGATCGGGGAAACCATTTTCACTGGCAACTTCGATATCAATCGTGATCGTTAGAATCTTCTCTTGATTCCATTCGACTAGACCAGGATAGTTTTCAGACAGATAACAATACTGATATCTCTCCATGCCAAAGATTGTGCCAGGTTGATCTTCATAGTTCTTGAGAAAGTCTCTTGCCTCTCTCATACCCGACAACTGAATTGGTTTCAGACTGTGACCTTCTAAAGTCTTGTATTCAGTTTCTTCTTTAGACCTACTGTAAAGAGTGGGTTTATATTTGACCGTGCGCTGGACTCTCTTGCCGTCCTCAATCGCACGGACAAGAAGTGTGTTGCCTTTTTGAATTACGTTTGTATAAAAGTTTTCAGTCATAATATACAGCTTATCACGAAAACCTTATTCTGTCAAGAGTGATTGTGTATCTACTTGAACATCTGGTACAACAATACCAGAGCCAAACGCCTGTCTATAATTATTTACTATATCTTTTGCTGGTTCTATAATGAAAACGATATAGTCTCTTGGAATATCTACCTTCACCTTTGCGGTGCCGGCAAAAGGAATCCAAGGAGCAAAACCCATCTGCATACCTTGGCCAGTAGGACTTCCCATTGGCATAAGTTGTGCTGGGTTTTCTAGGGTTACTGTATCTTCGTTTTCTTCAATCTCTGCTACTACATCTTCACCGGACCTCGTCCGCACTAATCTAATCATAATATATCCTTATTCAACTTTTTTCTTATTACCAATGTTGTATTTCGTTTCTAAAATCCACTGATCTTTTTCCCTAAAAGAGAGAACTTTAATTTGAGATAAAGGTGCTTTGGGAGAGTTATCTCCTATGATGTTAATTAATCCCCAATCTTCTAACAAACCCGCAATAGTATTTCTACGTTCTACATCGTTGATAGATATGTTTGTTGGTTTACCGTCTAGAGCAAATAGTTCTTTGAAGTGAACTATAAAATAACGTCCTTGCTTATGCAGTATGTGACAAGATTGATATAACTTTCTTTCCTTTCTACTCGCAACTCCTATTCTTGATAGTGTTTCTCTTACTTTTAGGAAGTCATCGGTCTCCGATAACCCAACTTCTAGCATTAAGTCAGGTGTCCACTCCAATTCTTCCATTTTTACCGCCTTTGGTCAATTTTATTTTTATTATTTTTATTTGCTCTTCGGTAAGAACATTCAGAGCTTGTTTGGCTTTCTCATTGCTGTAGCCATAATATTCTTTTACCACATCTAAATCTTTGATCTTGGAAGACTTCAACCACTTAGCAAAGCGTTTGCGTTTCCTTAGACTATTTAGTAAAAAGTCGTATTGGAGGCGACTGTCTAGACCATGTAGACGGTTTAGTTCATTGACATACAAAAGGGTATCTGGAAATGGTGCTAGACATTTGTTGATGATAAATGCTGGGTACTTCTTTTCTTCATACTCATCAACCATAACATCTTTCTTTGTGTAGTTGATACTATTCAACCAGTCTTTTAGTTCTGCCATTCTATAATCTCCGGTGGTACTGTGCCAACTAACCAATGGTCTGGCAACGGTGACCAACCTCTTCTCAAGTGTCTAATAAATGCCTTGGGGTGTGTCCATACTTTCACCCCATCGTTCTGTAATCGTAATGATAGATGATGGTCAGACGAGTTACCTCTGGGCCAACAGGAAATAGGATACTTCTCCCACATCTCTTTGGTCATACCAGTCAATGCAAAGTTGGCATAACTTGTTCTAACTAACTCTGGTGGAAGTTTTCGCATCGTTTCCATCGTTATCCATTCACCATATTCTTCTCTTGCAGGACCCCAACTCGGGTCTGTGCAACGAATTCTGTTTTGATTGACTGTTGATTGGTCACTAAAACTACCATCATCGTTTATGTGCATATTCATCCAACCGGTGAATACATCACACTTCGTACCCTTTGTATATTGTAACACAGTTTCGGCTGCTTGTCTAGTGACAATCGCATCATCACCGATAATAATGTAATGGGTGTAATCGTGTTCCTTTATGTACTTGTTCAGTTGTAATGTCACTTGTGGTTCTGTGAACGCCTTGAAGAACACCATAGGGATATCAAAACTTTTCTTGTAGGACTTCAGAGCAGGTTGAATGTTTCTGGGTTGCATCACAAGCAAACAAGGATCAAACATTATTTTTTCTCTGAGGGTATGTGGTGAGACACAGCATCAGACCATCTTATTTTATGATATGCCATGATACCTTTTGGTATGTTCTTGGTCAAATGGGTATTGTCTCTCAGTATCTTTGCCGGGTTACCTACCCAAACTTTGCCTGGTTCTACTAATGTTTTCTTTGGTACAACACAACCCATACCAATCATAGACCATGAACCGATGACCTGATGTTGATGTATGAGGCAACCAGACCCGCAGTTACTTTCTTTCATCACATGGACATGACCAAGAATAATAGCACCGACACTTAGGGTTGTGCCATCTTCAATGATACAGTCGTGAGCAACGTGAGAACCACGCAACATAATAATATCGTTGTGTATCTCTGTAGGTGTAGTCGTACCTGCATTGATAGTAATAAACTCACGGAACANATTNTTGTTNCCAATCTT
>NHJA01000011.1:0-5871 GCA_002171845.1 Candidatus Pelagibacter sp. TMED203 | reverse complement strand
ACCNTTCTTGTGCCAGNANTCTNTNTGTTCTGNNCGTGTNCCNANAGAGCANTGACCTTCAAATCNGTTNTTGTCTCCAACNGTCAGTTCTCCCGTTAGATGNCAGAANGGNCCAATNTAATTATTGTCTCCNAGTTTTACCAATACATCTACATATGCTGTCGGGTGTATAAAATTCATCGCCAATTCTCCTTTACCCATTGTTGATCTGCCACAGTATGTGGTTTATCTTTGCCGTGAAAGTATACAATACTAGCATCTTTCAGTCGGTTCATGTGACCGTGAATGTGTACACGGTAACTCAATATCTTACCCTTGAAGATTGTATCTAGTCTTGGGCTGTCTGGGTATGCCATTCTCAATAGTGCCATCTCTGATGGTGCACTNTGTGGGCCGTAGTCTAGTTTTGCTTCTCGCATAAACATAAACTCATCACCCGTCCACATATTCCACACCTCACTACAAAACTCATCGTTGCTAATCGTGATGGCGTTACAAATAGTTTCTGGATGATATGGGTCTTGACACAAGGCAATCTTAGCATCGTATGCAAAGATATCATCTAGTGGTCCTGTGATGATAGTATCAAGTCCAGTCGTTATTCTTTTGCCAGTACACAAGTCTGGACGATACTGTTCCATCAAACTCATCCAACCATACTGATCGACTGAACGATTAAATCTAACTGCCTGTATGGGTTCTTTGAATTTGTAATTCTGTTCTGTTAGGCAAATGAAATTAAACTTGCCGTTATAGTTTCTGCTTATACCCCTATAAAGACGATCCACCCATTCTGGAGAATAAATGCCGGTGCTATGTAAAATGCCGGTTTGTCTTCCATGAAANAGAGAAGTTACAACCGTGATATCTGGTTTATAAGATTGGCGTGGGCCCCAACTTCTCGTTGTGCCAGTCTGTGTCATCTTTGGCGAGTTCTGCTTCTCGGTACTCATAGTTGTCTGACTCCTCGTTTTCGTTAAGTAGAATAGCTCCATTGTTGATATGAAATTTCCAGGCCATTTTTGTTTTGGGTGATAGTGTAACAAACCTTTTTATATGTGGTTGTGTCATCATTAGATACTTCCACAAGTCTACTACTAACATTCTACCAGCACCACCCTGTTTACTCCATACGGTGTAAAAGATAGCATGGTCAAGGCCCGCATAAGTTGTGAGTTCGTCTATGGTCTTAGGCACATCGTTACAGTAAGCGATACAAATAATCGCACCACCGTTTGTGTAAACTTCTCGTCCTGCTGTATGTCTAAATTCTCTGTTAAGTTCTGGTCGTACAGGATCTTTCTGCCACGGCAAATTTTCCGGCCATGGGTCAGAGTATCTTATCTTCTTCAATTCCATTCGGTAAATATCTCGCTACTTTTGTTGATGCGGGTCTAACGATCCAACCTACCCCATCATGGTCAAGTTCTAGAAGTTTCTTTGAATCCCAATTCAAGTTCTTCAAATCTTCATCGGACAAAGCAATGTACCTTCGTCCCTTTTCATCTTTGTAAATCATCGTCCTACGTCCTTGAGATACTTTTCTTTCGCCTGATCCCAAGTCATGTAAATGAGGTCATCATAAAATAAACTTTCTTCACTTACACCTTCACGAGCTAATAACGATTTTATTCTCTTACTAGCATATTTATTCTTCCAGATATCTACCAAATGGTCAACAGAGGTATCAAATCTTTTTATCAGTTTGTCCTCTGTAATCTCCTGTCGTAAAAACTCTGGTGTGTTTTCATACAGGTGTGAAAAGTAAATGCCTCTCTGATGGAACGATTGAGTATTCTTGATACCCAACTGTGAATAGGCATACAACAAGGAACGAAACTTATGGTCACGTTTGTATTTACTTCCCTTATCATTCTTTGCCTTCCACATCTCCCAATACTTAACCGGGTCTCTCTTGTGCATCCACTTTCTTACTTCATAAATTGTTTCTCTCGTTGGTTCATAAACTAAGGTGCCACTTGACTTGCCTCGTTTGTTCCAATACTTTAGATTGTTGTATTGTGAGAACGACCCATATAATGAAGTCGTGGTCACACCAACAAGTGTCTGTCCGTATCTACGTTTCCATTCTTGTTGTACATCATCAGACAGACACAACAAAGCAAGTAACTTGCCTCCTACATAGTTGTACCCTAATGGTTGGGTTGGTAAAATACTAGACCCAATCGTGGTGTGTAGTAACATACCAGCATTGCGTTGTTCTCTCGTCCAACCAACAAAGTTATCTCTTGGTGTTAGGTCAATAAAGTCAGACGATAATGTAATCACACCAAGATACTTATCCGTGACCTTATCACGAATAAGAAAGAATAAGTTTCTGCCAATGTTATTATTGTTTCTTTGTGTATGGCAGAATACTCTTACTGCCTTGAAGTGGTCGTGTACCCATTCGTTATCGTTTGTTAGTACCAACTCTGGTTCAAGGTTCATGTAGTCATCAGGATGTTTTGGCATCCACAATAACGGCTTTACTTTATCTAAAAGGACTTTCTGTTTNTTGTCCGTCATCACCCTNTCTGTGCCGAATAAAGTATTTTTCTTCTCTGATGGATACTTGCGTTGTATCTCACACCACTTTTGATAAAGGGTGATTTCTTCCACAGACATNTCACGGAGTTTAGACAACTCATCCTCAAGCAAGTTTCTCAACTCNTCATCNGTTAGAGCATCGACTGTCTCAGGGAGNTTGTTGGGTATCCAACTCTCCCATTCACGGACAAGTCTATCGTTCCATTCTTCTTTTANTTGAAATTGCACTGTGACATTATCTCTGTTAGACAAGCCAACAGATTGATTTCTTGGTCAGCAACAAATGCTGACTTGTACTGATAATCACCAATAAGAATAACAGCAGCGGGTATGGTGTTCGGTTCAAGATATGTGTACAGGTTGTCATAAATCTTGCGGAAGATTTTGGTGGGATCATTATCAATATTATCAACTACCCACTTACGAACCTGTGTAAACTCTTTCTCCTTGAGGTGGTGGGCCAACTCTTTCATACTCACTTCTGAAAGGTTGACGAGGATGCCAGAGTCAATCTTGCCCGACACACCATACCGCTGCAACTCATTCAACACTCGCCTGTTATCAGGAAAGTGTTTCATTATTACTTCGGCAACAACTTTCTTATCGTGTTCGACATTATTCTCATTGAGAATATTCACACAACGGTCAAGCAACTGACCGGCAAGTTGTTGTCGGTTGCCGTTTATCTTAAATTCAATAACAGAACACCGTGAATGTAACGGTTCAATAATTCTGTTCTTGAAATTACAAGTAAAGATAAAACGACAATTCTTATGAAACTCCTCAATGAACCCACGGAGAGCGGGTTGCGTTGATTGAGGATTGAGGTAGTCTGCCTCATCAAGTATCACAACTTTCTGTCCGCCAGAAAGAGATACAGTCGAAGCAAACTGTTTAATCTTTGTTCTAAGAATGTCAATGCCAGATTCTTCACTGCCATTGATTATCATATAGTCCGTGTCTAGTTCATTACATAGAGCACGTGCTACTGTTGTTTTGCCGACACCAGCCCCACCTGACAATAACAGGTTGGGTATGTCTTTATTCTTGATAAACTCGTTAAAAGTTTCTTTTATCTTTGGGGGTAAGATACAGTCATCAATGGTTCTTGGTCTGTAATGTTCCACCCATAGGATCGGTTCCTTCATTTTTTTCCACCTCATAATAATCGTTATGTCCGCACCAAGGACAAAACAGTTGTCTTGATTTCATAACGGTTTCTAAAGCAATGCTCCACCACCCTCGGCAACTAGTGCATGAAAAGTGGTGGAGTATTTCTATACTACTGGACATTCTTCCAACTCTATCTCGTCAATATCAATACCTAATCGGTCCGCAATACGTTCTGTACTAACGCCCAATTCGATTAGGTCTTTAATGGCATTGACTGTCCATTCGGTTGTCTCATCCATCAGTCTTTGCTTCCATAGCAATCCAATAAGAGACATCAGTTCCAGCCCAGTGACTTACACCAGCACTAGTTGACACATTAACTACATAGTCNCCAGNAATCATCTTGAGATTTTCTGCCTTGAAACGNCACTCAAANGGNNNNCGGTCAATATCAAGAACCTGTGTGTAGTTGTTTGAAGAAGTATTCTTCAAGTCTGTTGCTGTAACTTCAACACCAGGATTACCATTAGAGACAATCGTGATATCGGGAAGTTGCATAACA
This sequence comes from Candidatus Pelagibacter sp. TMED203, assembly GCA_002171845.1. Taxonomy (GTDB): domain Bacteria; phylum Pseudomonadota; class Alphaproteobacteria; order Pelagibacterales; family Pelagibacteraceae; genus Pelagilacustribacter. The sequence goes on along the minus strand of NHJA01000011.1, from coordinate 1,646 downwards.
GCAGACGCCTTCAATACGGAAGCCAAAATGTCCTGTGGCATAGAGAAGTCTACATCTGTCTCTGGTGCGTTGAAAGTCTCAGGTGGGACTGTGAGAATAGATGGGTCAGAATACATATACTTGATTTTAGTCGGACCACTATTCGCCGTCAAGAATGCCTGGTTGTCAAAATTGAGATCAGCATCTTTTGCCAAAGTCAATACACCCAAGAATTCATTGAGGTCATAGATGCCGAAGTCTGCGGGGAATGCTTCAGAAACATCTGCTTCGGCAAGAATGTTCTTCATTGTTGACATNGTTCGGAGTTTNCTACCTTCTTTAATCAGAATNTTCTGATTGATGGTAGAAAAGTTCTTTAGAATGCCTACGGTTTTATCACTTAGTTTCATCATTTAATCACCTTCTTTGTTATCATGTATGTGTAACATGATTATTCCATAATGTAAAATCTTCATAAGGTCAGCACGATTATGTCCGTTCTTACGACCATACCGTTGTGCATACTTCAAGATGTTACCCATACAAAAGCCTTCTCCGTGGCCACAATCATCAATAAATTGTGTGGACTGATACTTACGTTTTGCATAATGCTCGCCGTAAGTACCGTCCACGTATGTTTGTAAGTCACGGAGTGCCTTATCTTCACTAAACGCATAATTAATTTTTTTACTCATAATATAATAGTATCACGCTTTACAACAAATGTCAATAGTATTTGTTATAAAATTTTTTATGTTCTTCATCAATTTTTGGATCATGAATCCATGCCATAACAGCAAAGGCTCCACCCAAAATGAATAATAACGTCCACATTTATTTTTTTCTCCTATTTTGTATATATGGCCGCGAACAGCCAAACGATTCCAAGGCCTATTAATAGGCCCAAATAAAACTCCATGATTGTCCCCCTTATTTGATATCAATAAGGCGAGGTTTCTTTTCTTCAGGTATGATTCGTTCTAGATGAATCAAGAGCATACCGTTTTCCATCTTTGCGTCTTTGACAATAATATCATCTGCCAAAGTCCACTTGCGAGAAAACTTACGAAAAGAAATGCCACGATGAAGAAGCTCTGTATCGGCTGCCTCTTCTTTTTTGTCTGTGGTACGAACGGTGAGGACACCTTCTGCAACTTCAATCTCAAGGTCATCACGGGTCAAACCGGCGAGTGCCAATTCAATAGTGAAAGTGTTATCGTCACCTTTACGAATGTTGTAAGGTGGGAAACCTGATGAGGTTGCCTGATGCATTGCATAGTCATTCAGTCGGTCAAAGACCCGGTCGAAGCCTACGGCATAAGGTGTTAGTGTGTTACGGTCGAAGTTCTGGAATTGATCCCAGATATTTGCTACTGCTTTGCTAGTTACCATTATTTGGTACCTCCATGTTATGCAAGGTTTGTAAAACGAGAATCCCCGAAGGCAATTCTCTACTATTATTTATATCAAAAGAATAGATAATAGGTAAGAAAGAAAAGAGAAATCCAAAGTAATCTTGGAATCCACTTTTCAATTATCTCTTCATACACGAAAGCGTATGCTCTCAACGCACGCAAGTTTCCTAACTTCTCGTGCTTCTCTAAAGCATGACGTAGTTGATACTTGACTGGACCAGGTAGAGGTGTCATGTTCTTAGACCACTTCTC
>NHJA01000010.1:0-11537 GCA_002171845.1 Candidatus Pelagibacter sp. TMED203 | reverse complement strand
TGGATCCCAATTGCTGACGCCTGAACCAGTTGCGTTGGTTGGAGCGGCTTCACGAAGGAACTCAGAGTCCTCTCGCATTGCACGCTCTTGGTTTTCCAGGATTACAGTAGTGACTGCCCGACGATAAGGGTCCTTAATCTCGGGAAGATCAGGGTGACCCAATACTGGCTGCCACTTCTCCTGTAGTTGTTCCGTTTGAAACATTTTAGTTTTCTCCCTTTTTGTGTGTAAAACTTTTAAGCTTCCGCTTTCTCACGGAGGTGAGTTCGTGAGATAGCAGACATATAAGAGCCCATTGAGTCGGATAGATCAACTTCTTCTTGTCCTTCTACTGGTGCTGCAGTATCATCACTTGGTTGTGTTGCTTGTGCTTTTGGAAAATATCCTTCCTTGATTGTTTCGACTTTCTCACGAAAATCTTCTTCGCTCATGTATTCGATATTTTCTGTAAGACCAGCAAACTTTTCTACTTCTGTATCTGCAAGATCAGAAGCTACGTCTAGTAGAATGTCAGTCCGTTTTAGATCGGCATTTACTTTGTTCAACTCAATATTGTTTTCCAAAGCTTCGTTCAATTTATCCTCAAGCTCAGCGACCTTCTCAGATGCTGCGTCAAGCATATCGAACTGTTCTTCAGGAACAGAGATGTTGTGCTGTTCAAAGAGACCTTTCAAACCGGTCATAAAGCCTTCTGCGATTTCTGCTTTGAGCTTATGCTCCATAGCAATTTCGTTCTGCTTCATCCATTCTTCTACAACATAGTTGAGATAGTCATCGACTTTCTCAGCCATTTGTTCTTGTGCTTCATCAATTTGAGTTGCGAGTTTGGCTTCGTATTTCTCCTCTAGATGAGTCATTTCTTCTTTGAGTTTCATCCGAATAGCAGCTTCAAAAATTGTTGCAGCCTTCTTCTTAAACTCTTCCTCTAAACCTTCTGTATCGGTTAGAGCATGAACATCATCAGAAAGATCCATAGCAGCGACACGCTCATCAATCGACTCTTCCTCTACCTCAGGTGTCTCAGCAATTACTTCTTCAACTTCATCTTCATCGACCTCTTCCATCTTTGCGGATGCATCGGATGGTTTCGCCTTTGGAGGTGAAGCCTTACCTACTTTCTTAGAAGCTTCTTTGCCTGGATCACTTTTGGCATCGGGAGACACAACAGCCTGGCCCATGTCTTGTACTTCACCGTCTAGCTTATCGCCTTTCTCAGCTGGTGCAGCACCTTTCTTGGGGGCATCGGCATGCATCGTTTCGTCTAGATCCGTATCGCTTTCAAATTCCTCTTCGGCGATCTGCTCTAGCTCGGTATTGATATCTGTCATTGTTAGATAACTCCCTTATTGTGTTAGAATATTAGTTATTTATCATATTNAGATTTTTGACATGAAATCTTCAAACACCTTTACGCGGTTTTCAACCTGAGCAGTGCGTTTTGCGTATTTCACCTTCAATTGTCTTTTATATGCTTCAATATCCATTTCTTTGATTATGCCGTTGTCCCAAACCCACTCCTTGCCTTCCATGATGCCTTCAACGAAAGCATTAGGAGCAGAAGGATCTGCTACGATGTCGGCCGCAGTTGCCAGATAAAAATCATCTTTGACTACCTGCATATCTCGGCGAGGTTCTAGTGAACCCATGCCTCTTGACGAAACGCCAAGTTTGGCACCCTCATCAATAAGATTCTTTACGATTTTTCCATAAGGTGTATCCATAACCTTTGCTTCACCGATAAAGTTTTTACCATCGGGGTGAAGGTNAGTAATCATATGTGATACCCTTTCTAGATTAACAGTTGGACCATCAGGATGTCCCAACTCACCAAAGGCTCGGTTCTGGTTAACATACTCTTTGTTATATCGACCAACCTCTTTCTCTAATACAGACATGGGATACATACGACCGTTACGGTTTTTCATCTCTGCCTGCATGAACACACCTTTGATGCGATAGTTCTTAGGACCGTCATCGGTTTTTTCGATTAGGTATTCAATACTATCAATGTGTTCTGATATTAGTTTCATTTATTATTCCTCTGTTTCCTCTTCGGGAACTTCCTCAGGATCACCTGTGATACCAGTGTCTACTGGTTCATCTGTAACCTCTGGAGTAACATCGTCAAATGTTGTACGAGCAACATCCATACGAGCAGCATCCCAAGCATCTGTCTGTTTTGCTGCCATAACATCGTTGAAAATGTCGTTAGCTTTGTTTAGATCACCGTTTGCAACAGCACCAATCATGTCTTTACTGTTTGCCATAATAATATCTCCTTATAGTTTTCTAATATTTATTATTAGTAAAATTTATGCAGCCTCGTCCTCGGGTTCATCGTCATCTTCATAATCAGGTTCTTGTTCAACACCCCGACTTGGATCACCAAACCCACCTTCTGGACCACCCATATCTCTACCAGCTTCTGGGTCAACTTGACCGCTATTTTTCTCATCTTCAATCTGTTTATCAATTCGTGACATTTCTTCTTGGGTTTGTTTAAGAATATTTTTTCTCACCCATTCGATAGAATAATATGTACCAACATACTCCGTGACTGCATTTAACTGATTGATTCGTGACTCTAGAAGTTCTGCATCTTTTAGTTCAAAGAAATGATTGTCATCATTGAAATCAAAGATGATATCTTCTTTCATATCTTCCCAATCTTCAGCAGTCATAATGCCTTTCAGCACACACTGAGTCTTGAGTAAATCTTGAAACAATAGAGAGAATCGTTTTCGTAGTCTCTGAATAAACTTAGTGAACTTTATCTCGTCCCGTGTAATCTCTGCTGATCGACCCATGTTGAAACCAGAGTCAGACTGCAATCGTGAGATAGGAATGTTGAGAGACTTGTAAAGTTTTTCTTGGAAGTATTGTACATCGTCCATCTCGCCTAGGTTCTGTCCTGCAGGCAAGGTTGTAATCTCTGTACCTCGTCCACCTTCTCGTCGTGGTAACCAGAAGTCCTCAAGCATCGACATTTGGTTACGGTCATCTTTGACCTCACCAGTAGAACCATCATACACAACCTTATTGCGATAACGACTCATCACATCTTTGAGATAAGCTTCTGCTTTAGGTTTGGGTAGATTACCTACATCAATGTAGAAGATTCTCCGTTCTGGTGCTCGACTGATACGATAGATAACTGTCGCATCTTCCATCATGCGGAGTTGGTTTGTTGGTTTGATTGCCTTATGCAAATAACCGTAAACTTGTTTTGTTGTTGGATTGAAGATACCAGAAGTACAATATGCAATACTGTCAGGCGAAACTTTGAGACCCTGTGAATTCTTTACACCGGGCCCGCCGATACCTGTTAGACCTGGATAGACACCTGCTTCATTGTAAATGTAAAACTCTTGAACTCGCTTGACTAAATCAATTCCTTCGGCCCTTTCACCTTTGTCTTTTTCTACAAGACGAACCTTCTTGATAAACTTGGGGTCGATGTAACGTAGTTCTGTGATACCCTTTCTTGTCTGTTTCTCATCTATCATTTTATGATAGAACAAACGACCGTCTACATACCAACGACGAAAGATATCATGCGCACGATGTTTCCATTCTAACAAACGTAGAACTTCATCGAATTCTGTGGAGATTTTACCTTTGATAGACTTAGAAAGTTCTACCTGGTCTAGATCAAGTTTTACGGAAGAATCAGTTTCATCTGCCGTAATAGATTCATTGACAATATCTTCAATTGCTTGATCGCACTCTGGAGCTTCAGATGTTGTGCGATACTTACGAATAAGGTCCCAGTCGTTCTTTGCTGATTTGTCTAGGTTGACATACTGGCTAAAAAAGCCAGCACCACCAGCAATATCTAGTGTACCTTCTTCGTCGGAAGGGGCGACAAAGGATTTACCCTTTGCCGCCTCTTTCTTCCTGTTTATTTCATATCCAAATAATTCTGCCATATTACTATTTATAAAAGTTTATGGCCCTTTATTTAGACTGTACCACCGCCTCCGGATGAAGTCATGTAGTTATAGCGCCATGTGACACCAAACTCCTCAACAACATCGTTAGCATCGTATGAAAGATCAATCGGATCAATAACCTGTGGCCAAAGCTGATACAGGGTATATGAGTTGATTGTGCCTTCGTTACGATCCATCTGACGTACAATAGCCTCACCATAATATGCTTCGGGTGATGTAGCACCAGTTGTCACCGCACCCATGTTCTGGATAAGGTTAGACCACTGCTCCAACTGACCGCGTAGTGACCAAGCAGCATCAGAAAAGACTGTTACTGACCATGGATCAAAGACACGTTCACCGGCAACATAAATGTTACGACCACGATAAGGTACAGGAACTTCACCAACTGTCTGAGATGGGACCTGAGCAGCACGACACAGAAATGTAAACAAGTCTGTTGCAGCAAAAGGACCACCAACAATACTAACCTCAAACTGGTTAGCACGAGCACCGCCACCAGCGAGGCGTTGAACAAATGTATTTAGATTAGCCATTTTTCAATTCCCCCCTAACCTGCTCGACCAACGACTTCAGCGAAATCAACACCAGTTCGTGTTGCGATGAAGGTTAGTGTGATGAAGTTGATTGCTCTTGCTGGTTTGATGTAGAAATCAGCACGAAACTCATTGTTATCAATGACCTGACCTGTGTTGTTTGTTTCGTCACAGACAACTAGGTAGTCAATGATACCACGGCGAGACTGAACATCACGCAAGAAAGGATCAACCATTGCTTTGAAACTATCGCGAGTAAACTGATCGTTGAACTCAAAGAGTACAGACCGAGCAGCAACTTTGATTGCTTCTTCGATTGTAAGGAACAACCGACGAACATTGATACGATTGAAAGCACTGTTTCTTGCCAGACCAGTCTTGTCACCAAAGAGGATTGTACCCTCGCCTGGGAACGCAACAACTGGGTTGATACGAGCACGATAAAGTGTATCACGTTCTGTCTGAGTTGGATTGAAAGCAAGTGAGACTGAACCACGAATCTGACCTCTTGCGATACCGGCGGGTGAGAACCATGGATCTTCAAGATAATCAGTACGAGCACAACTACCTGCGATATGACCATTAAGTGGAATATGACGATAGACATCGTTGTATTTGTCATACTGTTTTGTGTAACCAGAATCGAATACTGTGTATGAAGAACTACCTAGGGCATCAAAGAAACCCTTGACATTCGTGGACTGAGTATAAGATCGGTTTACGTTTACAACATCACTCTTATCAGGTGAGATAAACCCAACACAGTCTCTACGTTTTTCAACGAGGTCTGTGATGAATACACCATGAGTTGTTGCACCACCGTTATCTACAGTAGCAGGACCAGCGATAATAAGGTTCACATCTTCGATATCAGGATCACTGAAATGTTCACTGTATGCGAGTTGACGCTGACCTTCTGTTGGTGCTTGTGTACCACCGACACCGTTTACTAGACTTGCTGCATCAATAGAGTTTGTTGGTGTGGTAAATGTTGTACCGGCAGCGAGACTACCCCAGTTCGTTGCGCCTGCTGGATGATCCATCCAGAAGACATTGTTTGAACTTGTGTAGATTACGTCTGCATAGTAGTTAGCATTACCTTCGTCTGTAAGACCGTCAGAAGCTTTAGATACTGCATCAAACTTCTCAAGGACTTCATTTTCGACACCAGAGATTTTAGCATCTTCATCAATAATGATGATGTGCATTTCGTCATTTAAACCACCACGATCTGTTGCATACTGTGATGTGCCAGGAGCACGAGCAAACTGATCGGCCCAACGCCATTCACGGTCAACATTAGCACCAGAAGAAATTGCCGAAGCAAGACCTGTTGCTGTTGTCGTTGGATAACGGACGATTGTTACATCGTTAGTTGAGATGTTTGTGATGCGATATTTCTGACCATCTGCTTCTTGTAGGTAAATGATATCACCGACAGAGAACCCTGTGGCTGAAGTCAATGCAACGACTGTTTCGCCTGCTGGTTCAGTAGCAGATGTTGTTGTTTTAGTTGTCTCGGAGAAACCGGCAGCCGTGTTACAAGTTTCAACACGGAGACTGTTACCCCAAGCACCGGCAGAACGAGCTGCCCAAGAACCCACGCTGGCGGAACCATCGTCGTAAGGACCTGTGGAACCATCACCATCTGTGTAGTGCTTATTGTTTTTGATTAGAATTGCTGTACCGGAAACGCAAGCGTTTACTGCGCCCGTGGTCTCAATTCTAACTACCTTTAACGTATTACTATACATCAAGAAAGATGCGGCACTGTACCAATACTGGTGGTTAGTAGTGTTTGGTTTCCCAAAGATATCTACCAACTGCTGCTCACTTTGAATCGTTACTACTTGGTCAATAGGACCTTTTTCAGCAATGATTCCAATAGCACCAATACTTGTTGGTTCGTTTCTGACTGAGGTAGTCAGGTCTTTCTCTTTAATAGCAACACCAGGTGAAACTAGATCAACCATTTTATTCTATTTCTCCCTTGGTTATATTACGAGTTATAATGTAGAAGTACACATTCAAGTTTTTGTTGTACAGTTATTTAGTTTTTTTAGGTTCTTCAAACACACTGTTCGTGTCCTAATAAATACTCATATGAGTAAGTCAAACACACAACTGCGTGATATTGGACGTAAACGATGGTTATTGAATAGTTTTAGAGACTATCAATGTCAGTGCGGTGAGGCAGAGTTAGTATGCCTTGAATGGTACCCACATCATAAGAAGATAAGAAGTTTAATAATGAGACACGGCGCTAAGACTGAACAACGTAAACAGGCAATAGAACTGATAGAACAAAGCACACCCCTTTGTCATAACTGTGCTACTAGATACAGAAACGATTTAGGTCCTGCTATTCTCTAACTAAAATCTGGATAGTTCTTTACAGGTCGCCAGTAGTCACCGTCACTATCTGTAAACGGTGATAAATCTTCCCCATAGTGTACACCGTCATCAATAAATCCAAATGGCGCCATATCTGCCTCAATCACTTCTTTCTGACTGTCAAAGAGTTGCTTACGAATATCATCGTCTGTTAGTTCTTTAAAATAGTTCTGGTCAGTCAACCACGCAAAGAATACCAGACACATCATCAAGTCATCTGTTCCACCATCTTCAGCCTCAAAGGATTGCCCCTTCTGAATAAACGTACTCATCTCCACGACGATATCAAAGTCGGGTATGTGTATCTTGTCACCCTCGACTAGTTGTTTCAGTGTGCTACATCCTATTCGCTTTAACGACTTGGTTGTACGAATACCCAGATCACTTTCCCCATCACCGAATCCACTACTGACTATCTGACCTAGACGACCTTTGACCTGTGACTGTATGATGTTCTCGTATGCCATATCGTGATGTAATGCGTCTGCCACCTGTCCACCAATGTCGTTGATCTCTACTAGAATGTGAGCATCGTTGTATGTCTTTGCCGCACGATAGATAATGTCTGGAAAGATAAGAGGTTTGATTTCATTACTACGATACTTTGCTACTACTCTATAGGGTATGTTCGTAATGTCTACTACAACAAATGCCGAATAGTCTCCTGAGGTGCCGCGTGCCACATCAACAGTAATACAATACTGGTGTTCTTTATTAGGTCTTTCCCAAACATCAAACCCAGCACTTCTTTCCATTGGGTCTTGATGTGGTATCGTTTGTATCTTTGTGGGTGATATCAAAGTATCAACACTACCCAAGAAAGAACATTCAAACTCTTGTAGAAACTGTTGTTCACTTGTGTTCTTTATCGTTTGTTCTTTCCAAGCTTCATCACGACCAGGCACTTCTGACCAATGTACTTCGATAGGTTTAAAATCATTCGTACCGTTCTCCGCCTCTGTCCACATCTTGTAAAACATATTCATGCCGTGTGGTGTAGAGATAATCATCACCTTTGATTTCTGACCTGATGAGATTGTAGGATACACAGAACTAAAAAATGCCTCTGCGATGTTTGACGGAATAAACGCAAACTCGTCAAGGAAGATGATGTTGTAAGAACCACCACGAATGGCAGATGCTGATGTAGATGCCGCAAGTATTTTAGACCCGTTCTCTAACTCTAACGAACCTTTGTTCCAGTTCATCACACCTTGTTGTAACCAACCAGGCAAATGTTCGTAGGCTAACTGTAGTCTAGATAACAAGTCTCTAGCAGTAGATGCCTTGTTCGCAAGAATGGCAACATTGACCTGTTCATTGAATAGAATGTAATGTATTAGATAAGATAGAACAACTGTAGACTTACCAGACTGTCGTGGTAGTTTACAAATAGTAAAACGATTGTCGTGAAATGTTCTTATGATCTCCTGTTGAAAAGGATACATATTGAACGGCACAAGACCTTCATCAATACTTACGATATTGACATACTTCTGAATAAAGTAAATAGGGTCCTGAGAACACCGAATAAAATCTTTTACTTGTTCTTGTGTAAACTCTTGACGAACTAGAGCAGATTTTAGATTAGGGTTGCCTTTATAAGTTTCAACCATCTTTATTCTTCAGAAGATTTTGTAGTTCTTTTGTAGAACCTACGAATAGTGCATTGGTAACATGACTAGGACCTTTATCAGGAACCTCTTTTAGTTTCTGCATCTTTTCTTGTAAGTCTGCCAATCGTTCCGTCACTTCTGAAACTGTTTTGATAAGTTGCCCTGCGACTTCATAGGTTCGTGGGTGTTCCTGTTCTTTTGCAAGATCAAGTATGCCTTCTATCGCGTCCTGACCACGCTCAATGAGGTGGTAGAAGTTTTCCCGACTGTACTTGTAGTCTACGTCTATGTGTTCCGAGCTATCGTCAGCGACGAGCTCAGTGCGTCTGGCGAGAGGTTTAGGGTCGATAATCTCTTGTTTTATTTCTTTAGTGACACCTAGGGCATCACTAATCGCATCGTCAATTCTACTCATTTATACCCATTCCGATGTTGATTCGTTGAAGCCAAAGTTATCATCAGCATCACCAGTACCAGTAGCTTCAACTGTAAATCGTTGAACTCTGGTAGGTGCAGTTGCTGGTAGATCGCTGTATGTATCGGCCTGAACCTTTGTGATTGGTTTGGCAGTTGTAACAGGACCGTAGACGTATGACTTAGCAGTAAATGATAATGTGTAAATGATCGCTCGTCTTGTCTGGAAGTCACCTTCGTAGGTATCTTCATACCCAACACTGTTGAGTACAAAAGGAACATCACGAACAATGTCCATGTCAGGAACTTCTTTTATCGACACAGTATACTCTGGTTGAAAGAATGGGAGTATCTGTTCGATGATCTGAATACCATCATCACTATTCTTTGCCATAACAAATAATTCAAATTGCATATTGTAAGGCACAGGTGTGTACTGTGTACTCATCTGTTTCAGTTTCTTATCGTTGGTGTTAGCAACTTTTTTCTGCCTTATAGTTCTATTTAATTTTCTAGAAGGATCATAATCAAAAGATTGAATCTCAAAACCAATACGTGGCAAAGTTAATGCGACTGCTTGTGTTGCACCAGGGTCTTGTGTAAGTCGCGTGATGAACTTCTGCTTTGGTCCATAGGCCAAAGGAACTTTCATAGTCTGAACTTCCGCACCAGAACTATCTTTTCTTGTGATCTGAATGTCATTGAATAAACTACCAAATGCTATGATAGTCTTTCGCAGACTTTCGTTGTAAAAATATTGTCCTAACATTTATATACTCTCCGTTGGTTCACCGAATGGATTTCTTTCTGAGAAATCTAATACTGGATCAGAACTAGAAAATTGACCAGTACCAGTTACAGCTTCTTCTAACCAAGTGTTGTCTGCCAAAGGTTCGGCAGTAGCCAATGAATATTCTTCGTTAATAATGAAGAAGGAATCACTGGAGGTAGAATCTTCTGTAAGTATTGCGGCAAACCCAGTTTCACTTTCAGATGTGAGAATACCAGTACCACCATCTGTTGCTGTTTCAAGTTCGACAGAACCTGTAGCATACAAATCAGTACCACGTTCAAGTGTTATATTCTCAACATAAGTTGTTGTTGATGATTGTTCAGCAAGAAATTGGTATTGTAATGCATCGCCTGTATATGTATCCTCGAGGGCATCAATATCTGCAATTCCCGTATCAAGTCTTTCGTCTGAGTATTCTACAGTTCTAGCATACAGTTTATAGACAGGAAGATTATCCACTTGATAGAATGGATCATCTTTATCTACAAAACTAATCTCAAAAAGACGAGGTCCATTTGAAAAATAAATCCAATCACCTTCATTTGGTCTTAGAGATGTTATTAAATTATTATTTGAACTAACTAAATCTAACCATCTTCGCCGAGAAACAGTAAAGGTAGTTTCATCACGAATTTCTAATCCAAATCGTGATACTAATTCCTTTTCTCCTTCATAACCTTCTTGTGTATCCATATACATTTCTATAAGATAAGCATCATCAAATTTTGATAAAGCATCTTCGCCAAACAATTGATCTTTATTTACCAAAGTTCTGGGAAGATAATATACATCATGGCCATATATCTGCATGGCCTCAATGATTAAATCTTCATAAAGATATTGTTCGGATATTGTACCTTTAGAGAAATGATGATTGGTAGGCATAAAGTTAACCTATGTCCATAAGCAACGGTTCTTCCCACGTTGTCTTGCTTTGTTCTTCTAAAAGTTCTATCTCTGTTAATGCTGACTGAAAAATCTCTGCACCGTTCATCGTAACACCACCTAACATTGTAACACCATTAAACTTACTGAGATTTTCACCCCACTGCCGTTTAATAAGTGCGGTAGCATACTTCTTCAACCAGAGATCGTTATAGATATCTGTCCAAGTCGTTGGGTCTAGTTTACGATAACATTCCATAATGATGTATTCATCAACTTCAATATCATCACCCCAATCCATATTGATGTACAGACGATTCTGATGTACATTATACTGAATAGGTTTCTCACCGATTAGAATCATGTCTAATAGGTCAAGTTGCCACATCGTCATCTGATAATGAATGATAGACTCGGATGAGAAGTCATAGAGATCGTTGAGTCTCAACTGATAACGAATATCAAACATATTGAGATTGCCACGATCACTGAAGGGCAATACTCTTAGAACACTTTGAACTGACTCTGGCATAGGAATGTATGCCTGACCTGTTGACCAAGTTACTTGATGAACACTTGTGACTGCAACACCACCGTCGTGGTTATTTGCAAGTGCGGCAGTAGTTAGTACGTTACCAGACTTAGCAGTGTATGTAACCGTTTCTTCTGCGTTGGTAGAATCAGCAGCAATTTTGATAGTGCCAGATGCTGGAAACTGTGAAGCATCTGCAAGTGTGACAGATGTCCCACCAGAAGTCAACGCACCACTTGTTGTTGATGTAAGTTGATTTCCGTCTGTAGCAGTTACTGTCTCGTTTACATTTGCACGATCAACATCGGCCTGAGTTACTTTATGTTTTAGATAAACACGCTGCATACCACCATACTGAAAAGTATAGAAGTATTGTAAAGCTTCATCTATTCTGTCATCTAATTGATCTTCATC
>NHJA01000009.1:0-8810 GCA_002171845.1 Candidatus Pelagibacter sp. TMED203 | reverse complement strand
TCCTAACTGCCAAAAGATACAGGTAGGAGATGGGCCTATGTTAGGAAAGTATATCAAACGGTATCCTGATGTGAATTTTGTCGGATCCAAATGTGGTGTAGAACTTGCTCACTATTATCAACAAGCAGATGTTTTTGTGTTTCCGAGTTGTTGGGATACTTTTGGAATAGTTATGATAGAAGCAATGGCTTGTGGTACACCTGTTGCGGCATATCCTGTACAAGGTCCGATAGATGTAATTGATAACGACATAACTGGCGTGATGGATGCCAATCTGNCAACAGCAATCAAAAAAGCACTTAACTTAGATCGCGAAAACGTGTATAATAAAAGCACAAAGTGGTCCTGGGAAAGAACATGGGAGATATTTAGAGATAATTTCATATAAATTGGAACACTGTAGGACTTGACAACGCACCCTAATCATGTTATCCTTATAAATGTCTAAACAAAAAAGGCATTTATTATGAAGAAAGTAATCTACTTAGCGGGTCCGATAGCAGGCCTGAATGAAGAAGAAGGTACAGGTTGGAGAAAAGATGTTGCCTCACGATTGAGTGATGCGACAAATGGAAACATTATTGGTATCTCCCCTCTACGATGTGAACCAGTCAAACCCGGTATGATGTATGATGAACCAGGTGCAGTTGAAAAGTTGTGGAGTGACCCACGATCTATCAATGCAAAGAACTGGTTAGATACTGATTCAAGTGATTTGGTATTGGCATATCTTCCTAAAGTATATAACGATAGACGACCCTCTATTGGAACACTGATAGAGATTGGTTGGACAATCGGTCTGAATAAACCTTTGATAGTTGTTTCAGATGATAACCAGTTGTTAGAACACCCCCTAATCAAATGTAATGCGGCATGGCGTNTAAACGAACTAGACGATGCTGTTGAAGTAATCATTGGATTATTTGGGGAGTATGTGTCATAGGAGGACACAACGATGGCCCGTGAGAAAAAGAAACCAATACACTATGTTAATAACAAAGAGTTTCTAGAAGCAATCATTCAGAGAAAAGAACTACTCAGAGAAGCAGAAGAAACAGGTGCACCAACACCACAGATTAGTAACTACCTTGGTGAGTGTATTCTAAAGATTGCTAATCACCTTTCGTATCGACCTAACTTTATCAACTACACTTATCGTGAAGAAATGATTAGTGATGGNATNGANAACTGTNTACANTANATNGATAAGTTTGANCCAGNNAAATCAAAGAACCCCTTTGCTTACTTTACTCAGATTATCTACTATGCTTTTATTCGACGGATTACGAAAGAGAAAAAACAACAGTCCATCAAAGAGAAAATGTTAAAAGAATCTAACATTGAAGCACGTATTGCTGTACAGGCACACGATGATGAACGTGACTATCAGCAAGCGTTTGTAGAGATGTTGGATAAATACACCTTTCACGATGATAACTAAATATGAAAGTTGCGATAATAACTGACACACACTATGGAGGCAAGAATGATAATATTTCCTTTGCGGCCTTCCAACGAAAATTCTACCAAGACACTTTTTTCCCAATACTTAGAAGGGAAGGTATTACAACGATACTACATTTGGGGGATGTCTTTGATCGCCGCAAGTATTCTAATTACAATTCTCTTTCTCTAGCGAAAGAGATGTTCTTTGAACCAGCACGGGACTATGATGTTCATATGCTGGTCGGCAACCACGACTGTTATTATAAAAATAATAATGATGTAAACTCTATTACATTAACCTGTGCAGAGTATGATAACATCACCGTGTATCAAGATGTGCCGAAGGTAGCAAGTGTTGGTGGTGCTGACATTCTATTCATACCCTGGATTGCTCCGGCACATTATGCTCAGTCAGTAGATGTAATTTCCTCAGCACCAGCAGATGTGGCTATGGGCCATTTAGAGATCAACGGTAACGAAGTGATGCCGGGTCTTGTTTGTGACCACGGACTAGATAGAGATTTATTCAAACGATACGAAAGAGTATTCTCCGGACACTATCACGGGCAACAAGACGATGGACATATTCGTTATCTTGGTGCTCCATATGAGATAACTTGGAACGACTACAACACGGCAAAAGGTTTCCATACCTATGACACCGACACCCGTGAGTTTGAGTTTCACCAGAACCCAAACAAACTATTCAAGAAAATCTTTTATGATGATACAAAAGAAGATATGCTGAGTATGGACTTATCAGAATATGAAAACACATATGTAAAAATATTTGTAGTAAATAAAACTGACTTCTATACCTTTGACAGATTCGTAGAATCATGTTATGATATAGGTAACTTTCTTGAATTAAAGATTGTAGAGGACTTTAGTGACTTAGACCCAAATGCTATCGCAGATGAATCCTTAGAGGAAATAGAAGATACGATGAGTTTATTATCTAAGTATGTAGATGAGATTGATAGTCAGGCACTAGACAAACCAAAACTTAACAAACTACTAAAAGGTTTATACATTGAGGCACAGGAGATAGAATGAATACATTTTACTTACATAAAGATCCAGTAATTGCTGCCGAGATGCATTGCGACAAGCACGCAGTCAAGATGCCAGTAGAGTCAGCACAGATGCTGTCTACTGTACACAGATACCTTGACGGCAAACAAACTTTTAGATTGTCTGCCAAAGGTAAGAATATGAAACACTGGGCAATGGAAGATGATAACAAAGAAACCAAACTGTACAAGGTCGCACACCTTAATCATCCTAGTACCATATGGACCAGACAGACATCAGAAAACTATCTATGGCATTATGAACTGTTCAAGGCATTACTAGGTGAATACACATATCGTTACGGCAAAGTACATAAGAGTGCTCAACTGNTAGATATGCTTTCAATTCTACCCAAGAACATACCAGAAGGTGAATTCACACAACCACCACAGTGTATGCCAGATCAATACAAGTGTGATGACTCAGTACAAGCCTATCGTAACTATTACTTAGGCGAGAAGGCAGGATTTGCCAAGTGGAAAGCAAGAGAAGTACCAACGTGGTTTAATTATGATAACATTTAGAAAAGTAACATACAAAAACTTTTTATCAACAGGCAATACAACAACAGAAATAGAACTAGACAAACATAACACCACACTGATTATCGGTGACAACGGATCGGGCAAGTCAACTATGCTCGATGCGTTGTGTTTTGGTTTGTTTGGTAAGGCGTTTCGTAATATCAAAAANGATCAATTGGTCAACTCAGTGAATGAGCGTGACTGTAAGGTTGAAGTCTTTTTTGATATTGGGAGACAGAAGTTCCATGTCATTCGTAGCATCAAACCAAATCGGTTTGAGATTTACAAGAACGGCAAGATGTTGAACCAAGATGCCAGTGTTCGTGACTACCAGAAACATCTAGAGAATAATATTCTCAAGTTGAACTATCAGTCATTTACACAGGTAGTTATTCTTGGGTCATCATCATTCGTTCCGTTTATGCAATTGACTCCTAGAAATCGCCGTGATGTTGTAGAGGAGATTCTAGACATCAAGATATTCTCTATGATGAATACAATTCTCAAAACAAGAATCAAGATTCTGAAAGATGACCAGAAAGATATNGCNCATCAGTTTGAANTGACTGANACACAGATTGATATGGCACAACGACATATTGATAAGAGTAAAGAGAACACTAAGGCAAACAAAAAGGCTCTTGAACAAACGATAGCAAAGAATGAAATTGAGATTGTTACTTTGAATACTCAGATTAGTTTGTTGATGGATAAAATTGAAGAATGGAATGATCGTGTTCTACCACAACAACAAAAGTTGAATGAGGATAGAAACGAACTAAACAATATCAAATACAAACTAGATCACAAGTCCAGTAAAGCAAGAGAGGAGATTACATTCTTTGAGGAGAATGATAACTGTCCAACTTGCGAACAGAACATAGATGAAGAATTCAAGAAACAGGCTATTCAAGATCGTACTGATAAGATGATTACCAATGCTTGCACAACATCAAAACTAAAAGAAGAATTGTCTGCAATGGATAACCGTCTAAAAGAGTTTGTAGATATTGAGAATGCTAATAGAGAATATGAAGTAGATGTAGCAAAGAAAACAACATCAACAAACTCCATTGTATCTTTCAATAGACAACTGCTGCAGCAGATAGAAGATTTCAATAAGGCTGATGCGGAGTTAGTAGAAGAAAAAACAAAACTAAAAACATACAAAGGCCAACTCAAGATAATTGAAAAGAGAAAAGAAAAACTCACAGAAGATAATAACTATCTAATGATTGCTAGACAACTGTTGCAGGACTCAGGCATCAAGACCAAAATCATTAAACGGTATCTGCCAGTGATGAATAAACTTATCAATAGTTATCTGTCTGCTCTTGAGTTCCCTGCACAGTTCAACCTTGATGAAGAATTCAACGAGACAATCAAGTCAAGGTATCGTGACATCTTTAGTTATGCCAACTTCAGTGAAGGCGAGAAGATGCGAATTGATTTGGCACTACTCTTTACATGGAGACAGATTGCCAAGATGAAGAACAGTACGAACACTAACCTGTTGGTGCTTGATGAGATATTTGATAGCAGTTTGGACTTCAACGGGGTAGACGAATTCCTAAAAATATTAAACACACTTGCGAATGAGAATGTCTTTATCATATCACACAAATCAGATTTGAGTGTAGATAAGTTTGACCATCTGATTCAGTTTCGCAAAGAACAAAACTTTAGTAAGGTAACAACATAATGAAACTAATACAAGAAAACGACCCAATATTGAAAAGGGTAATGCCCGATTTTAACTTTGATAACCCAATCATGGATCCCAATGAACTTGTGAAAAAAATGCACAAGGTTCGTAAGAAAGACGGAGGCATTGGACTTGCTGCCCCACAGATAGGAATAGAGACCCGAGTTATCGTTATCGGTATGGGTGATCTACAGACAGAAGGAACAGAAGATTTTGCCAAGGCATTCTTCAACCCCGAGATCACAGAATCAAGTAAGGATGAAGAATACATGGTAGAAGGTTGTCTGAGTTACCCTGGTCTATTCGTGAAAGTCAAACGACCCAAAGAGATTACCTTCACATTTGAAGATGAAGATGGTACAAAATACTATGACCATTTGGGTGGTATTACTGCTCGTATCGTACAGCACGAAATTGACCATTTGAATGGAGTCACATTTGACACCAAGGCAAACCGAGTACACCTACAAAAAGCTAAAAAAGACCGGAAACTAGCGGGTAGATATAAAAAGAGATCGGCCCTTGACAAATGGGGATAAACCTGATAAGCTGGTAGTATGATTCAATTATGAGTAGAAGATATATGTTTATTGATGTACTAGCAACAGCACTAAGTCGATTTTTGCCGTATAAAAAACCCGCATACGATCATTTGTCTGACGAGGACTATATCACAATTCTAAGTTGGTGTGAAGATTGGGAACCAGAAGATGTATACTACACAGCATGGAACGCATCTGAGATGGATATGTTTGTCGATTGGGAGAAGTGGTCTCAAAATATGACTGACTTACCTGGCCCTGTCAAGTATCAACTTCGATACGCATTAGAGAAGCATGAGAAGAAGGGCAATCTAAAAGCACTTAGGTCTTATGCGTATGTCTATGAGTTTTTTGGAAAGTGGAGCAAAAGATTTTTATGGGCTTCACTTATTTTTCTTACCTATTATCTATTCTTTTAATATAAATAGTAGTAGAGAATCGCCTTCGGGGATTCTCGTTTTTTAAACCTTGCATAACATGGAGGTACCAAATAATGGTAACTAGCAAAGCAGTAGCAAATATCTGGGATCAATTCCAGAACTTCGACCGTAACACACTAACACCTTATGCCGTAGGCTTCGACCGGGTCTTTGACCGACTGAATGACTATGCAATGCATCAGGCAACCTCATCAGGTTTCCCACCTTACAACATTCGTAAAGGTGACGATAACACTTTCACTATTGAATTGGCACTCGCTGGTTTGACCCGTGATGACCTTGAGATTGAAGTTGCAGAAGGTGTCCTCACAGTTCGTACCACAGACAAAAAAGAAGAGGCAGCCGATACAGAGCTTCTTCATCGTGGCATTTCTTTTCGTAAGTTTTCTCGCAAGTGGACTTTGGCAGATGATATTATTGTCAAAGACGCAAAGATGGAAAACGGTATGCTCTTGATTCATCTAGAACGAATCATACCTGAAGAAAAGAAACCTCGCCTTATTGATATCAAATAGGGGGGACAATCATGGAGTTTTATTTGGGCCTATTAATAGGCCTTGGAATCGTTTGGCTGTTCGCGGCCATATATACAAAATAGGAGAAAAAAATAAATGTGGACGTTATTATTCATTTTGGGTGGAGCCTTTGCTGTTATGGCATGGATTCATGATCCAAAAATTGATGAAGAACATAAAAAATTTTATAACAAATACTATTGACATTTGTTGTAAAGCGTGATACTATTATATTATGAGTAAAAAAATTAATTATGCGTTTAGTGAAGATAAGGCACTCCGTGACTTACAAACATACGTGGACGGTACTTACGGCGAGCATTATGCAAAACGTAAGTATCAGTCCACACAATTTATTGATGATTGTGGCCACGGAGAAGGCTTTTGTATGGGTAACATCTTGAAGTATGCACAACGGTATGGTCGTAAGAACGGACATAATCGTGCTGACCTTATGAAGATTTTACATTATGGAATAATCATGTTACACATACATGATAACAAAGAAGGTGATTAAATGATGAAACTAAGTGATAAAACCGTAGGCATTCTAAAGAACTTTTCTACCATCAATCAGAATATTCTGATTAAAGAAGGTAGTAAACTCCGAACAATGTCAACAATGAAAAACATTTTGGCCGAGGCAGATGTCTCTGAGGCATTCCCCGCAGACTTCGGCATCTATGACCTCAATGAATTCTTGGGTGTATTGACTTTGGCCAAAGATGCTGATCTCAATTTTGATAACTCAAGTTTNTTGACGGCGAATAGTGGTCCGACTAAGATCAAGTATTTTTATTCTGACCCATCTATTCTTACAACCCCACCCGAGACTTTCAATGCTCCGGATACGGATATAGAGTTTTCTGTACCGCAAGATGTTTTGGCTGATGTGTTGAAGGCTGCCGCAGTTGTGCAGTTACCAGATGTTACATTTAAGTCAGATGGTACTCCTGGAGTTCATATTACAGCAACGGACTTGAAGAACACAACGTCCAATACCTTTAGTCAGGTTTTGGATATTGATCGTCAGCCGTTTGAGTCAATCTTCAAGGCAGAGAATCTGAAAATGATGTCTGGCGAGTACACTGTAAGTATCGCAACTAATGCTGGCGTAAGTCACTGGGTTGGAACTGATGTCTCTTATTGGATTGCTATGGAAGCAAAGACTGATGGATGAGACAACACTATGGACAATCAATGCCATTAAAGAACTAATCGAACTGGGTGTAAAACCTGAACGTATTGCGGAACGATTAGGTATTGACATTGATGATATAGAGATGATAGAATGTCCAATAGTATAGAAATACTCCACCACTTCTCATGCACTAGTTGTCGAGGGTGGTGGAGCATTGCTTTAGAAAAAGTTATGAAACCAAGATATTTGTATTGTCCTTGGTGCGGTCATAACGATTATTATGAGGTGGAGACCGATGAACAAACCGATTTTGTGGGTGGAGGCGTACCGTCCAAGGACCATTAAGGACTGTATTCTTTCAGACTCATTAAAGAAAACATTTCAGCAGTTCGTAGATAATAAAGAACTGCCAAATCTATTATTGGCTGGCGGTGCAGGTGTCGGTAAGACAACTGTGGCCAAAGCTCTGTGTAATGAACTAAACACAGATTTCATGGTCATTAACGGTTCAGAAGAATCAGGTATTGATGTTCTCAGAACCAAGATAAAAACATTTGCATCAACAGTATCACTGTCTGGTGAAAGAAAGGTAGTGATTCTTGATGAGGCAGACTACCTCAATCCCCAATCAACGCAACCTGCTCTCCGTGGGTTCATTGAGGAGTTCCATAATAACTGTCGTTTTATTTTTACTTGTAACTACAAGAACAGAATTATCGAACCATTACATTCTCGATGCTCTGTTGTTGAGTTCAAGATAAACGGCAGTCGGCAGAAACTTGCAGGTCAGTTGCTTGACCGTTGTGTGAATATTCTCAATGAGAATAAAATCGAACACGATAAAAAAGTTATTGCCGAATTGATAATGAAACACTTTCCTGATAACAGGCGAGTGTTGAATGAGTTGCAGCGGTATGGTGCAACGGGTAAGATAGACTCAGGTATCCTTGTCAATCTTTCAGAAGTCAACATGAAAGAATTGATCCTCCACCTAAAGGGTAAAGAGTTTACAAAGGTTCGTAAGTGGGTGGTTGATAACATAGATAATGATCCCACTAAAATCTACCGCAAGATATACGATACCTTGTATGACTATCTTGAACCTGGCACCATACCCGCTGCCGTTATTCTTTTAGGTGACTACCAATATAAGTCTGCTTTTGTTGCAGACCAAGAGATAAACTTGTTGGCTTGTCTTACGGAGATTATGACACAATGCAAGTTCAAATGATAGATAAAATATTGATGAATGAAGTAACTGTGCCAGACAAAGATTGTGCATTGCTGTTGTCTGGTGGAGTAGATTCTATATCAGTTGGGTTTTGTGCTGAAAGACTTGGTAAGAAAGTTCACGCCTATAGTTTTCGTCTAGATACTAACCCCTCATATGATTTTCTAAAAGCCAAAGAGGTTGCAGAATTAT
>NHJA01000008.1:0-14517 GCA_002171845.1 Candidatus Pelagibacter sp. TMED203 | reverse complement strand
GAGAAATACTCTTTTTCAGAATTTACAGTACCCTTTTACATCAACAACTAATGGAAATACAGAGGGAGATTTACTTAACTTAGCTCGAGCAGCAAATCTTTATTATCCAAACACTTTAAAAAATGCAACAAATGCTAAAGGTAATTTAGAATACAAGCTTGATACAATGGCACCACTTAATGGAATTAAACATATTGCGCATAAAGCTATTGGTGATTGCGGAGCAACACTAGAAATTGCAAGGATTATTAAAAAGAAAGCACCAAGCGTTTGGGATAGCAGTTTATTGACCTCAAAAAAGGAAGAGAGTTTAAAAATAATAAAAAATGAAAAGCTTTTTTGTGCTAACGAGTTTTACTATGGAAAGGTTGTTCCATTTGTTCAAACTTTTGTTTGTCAACATCCCGTTTATCAGTGGCCAAAAACTTTTGATCTTAAACATGATCCTAATATTTACATGGAAATGCCAATTGAAACTTTAAAAGTAGAGTTAAAAAAAGCTCCTAAGGTTTTAAGAACTTGTCGGCACAATAAACATCCTATTGTAATGAATCCATCTTATATTGATCATTTTGAAGAGTATAAAATGATTGGTATTAAAAAACTTAGTGAAAGAGCTGAAATTGTTAAAAAAAATAAAAAATTTGCTCAAAAAGTTGAAGTGATTTTAAGGGATGAAGTGCAAGATAAGGTAGAAACACAATCCCAAGAAGATATTTGTGAAGAGGAGAGCTTATATAATTTTCCACCAGCTGAGGATAACAAAGTCTTACCCGGGTTTCATGAGATCGATTGGGAAAAGAAACTTGCATATTTACAGAAATTTAAAGATAAAAGATTTCATTATTTTGGAAAGAAACTAATTTATCAAGAAAAACCGAATTTGTTGCCAAAAGAAGATTATGATGAAATTCACAACACAATTATTAAAAGAGTTCTTTCCACGAATGATGATAAAAAGTGGAACACTATACCAAGAACTTATAAGGAGATTGATGATTTAAGAGCGAAATTTGAAAAAAGTAAAGATAAAGAAAAACTTAAAATGTTAGAAGACATTAACGTGTACGTTGAAGAATTAGAAAAGGCTTACTCACGTGCCTAGTTGACATTAGAAAAAAAAACTTTATTTATAAATTATGCACGATATTAACGAAGAGAATTAT
Source organism: Candidatus Pelagibacter sp. TMED203 (assembly GCA_002171845.1). GTDB lineage: Bacteria > Pseudomonadota > Alphaproteobacteria > Pelagibacterales > Pelagibacteraceae > Pelagilacustribacter. The sequence continues at coordinate 13,351 of NHJA01000008.1, read as the reverse complement.
CCTAAANTGGTAGAAGAAAGTGANAAAACATTTATTTTAAAAGCAGGTGCAACTTGGTGTGCGCCATGTACTGCCTCAAGAGGTCCATTCACAGAACTTGCTGAAGAACTAAAAGACAAATTTATGCTAGGGGAAATGGACATTGACAAAAGCCCTAATCTAGGTGGCAAACTTTTTATTCGTTCAGTTCCTGTTTTTTTTAAAATTAAAAACAAAGAAGTAGTCGATCAAAAGGTTGGTTGGACCAACAAAGATGATCTTCGTAAATGGATAATTTCTTAATTTAAACTTAAAGCATGTCCAGCGAGGTATAGGCTCCCAAAAATAACAATAATTTTTTTTTCTTTCTTTGAAAATTTTTTTATTGAATTTTTAATACCATNAGACTCAATTACTTTAAAACCATTTTTCTCTGCAATTTTACGCAAATCAAAAGCACTCATTGCGTTTGACTCATTTGGAATTTTAATAGTTATAATTTCTTTAAAAATTCCTTTAAAGTTTTTAATAAGTTGATCTGGATTTTTATTTTTTAAACTTCCCCAAATCCCATAAATAGGAGTTTTAAATTTTTTTAAATATTTAGCTAAATTTTTGGTAGAGGCATTGCTATGACAACCGTCTATTAAAATCTTATTTTTTTGATTATTTGAAAGTTTCCCTTTTATAAATTGAACACGACCTTCAAACTCTATTTTAGGTATTGTTTTTTTTATCTTTTCTGATTTTATACCTAAATCCAAAGCAACTTTTATTGCTAAACCTACATTTTCCCACAAACCCTCCGAATTAATTTTTTTTGACTCTAATCTTATTAAATTTTCTTTATCTTGATAATATTTTTTATCTTTAATTTTTATAATTTTCCAAGAACCATAAAATGATTTTTCACTAGGATTATTTTTTAAAATTTTTTTTATAATTTTTGATGTATTTAATTTCTGTTTACCAACATATATATTTGAATTTTTACTTAAATAACCTACTTTTTGTTTACATATTTCATTTAAAGTNTTTGGGCGAACCCATTCTTGATGTTGAAAATTTATATTTGTNACNACCTGTGCCATAGGTTTTTCCCATAAATTTGTACTGTCTTTTTTAAAAAGAAGACCACTTTCAATAATGTTGTATGTTCCAGTTTTAGAATTTTTTGCTGATAAAATAAAAATACACGTTAATAATTCAAACAATGTTAATTTAATTTTAGTTTTTTCAATAATTTTTTTATAATTTAGAATCTCTTTTATTGAAATAAATCTTGTTCCTAACCAAAATCTATGACGTACATCAAATAAGTGAGGACTTGTAAATGTATTAACCTTTTGATTGTCAGCCTCTAAAAAAAATTTTAAAGATGTGAGAAAACTATTTTTTCCATCACTACCTATAACATTTATTATATTTTCAAGATGATATTGAGGATTATTTAATTTTAATAACGCTTTTTTAATTCTATTTAAATCTAAATTAATCCTACGGCTATACTGCCTTTGGAGTTTTTCGTAAAGTTTCTTGGATATCTGACTCATTATTTATACCAGATATATTCTGAACCTCTTTTTTCTTCAATAAAATTGATAAAATCGTTGATATTGTTGATCGCAAATATTTTCTTTCAATAACTAAATCAATACCACCGTGATCTTTAACAAACTCAGCAGTTTGAAAGTCCTCTGGAAGCTCTTCTTTAACAGTATTTTGTATTACTCTCCTACCAGCAAAGGCTATAACAGATTTAGGCTCACCAATCAAAATATCACCAAGCGTTGAAAAGCTTGCAGACACCCCTCCAGTAGTTGGATTTGTCATCACAACAATATAAGGAAGATTATTTTTTTTAAGTTCATTAACTGCTAAAACAGTTCTTGTCATTTGCATCAAAGCTATCGCACCCTCTTGCATCTTCTGTCCACCCGAACAACTAAAAAATATAAACGGATTTTTGTTTGTAATTGCGCTTTGAACTCCATGAATAAAAGCTTCTCCCGATGCAGCACCAACTGCTCCACCAATAAAATTAAAGTTTTGAGCACCGACCGTAACTCTTAATCCATCCAACTTTCCCTCCGCAATTAAAATTGCATCACTCTGATTTGTTTTTTCTCTTGCTTGTTTTAATTTTGCAGAATATTTAGGGAATTTTAATGGATCATCGTCTGGCTCAGGCGTTTTTAAAATCTGAAACTCTTTGTTATCAAAAAATATTTTAAATCTTTCATTACAAGTTAATTTATGATGAAAACCGCAAGAAGGACAAACACTCAAATTATTAAAAAGTTCATCCTTATAAATAAGTTTCTTACACTCACAAGTCGACCATAAAGCTTCATCGCTTTTTGATCCTTGCTTCTTAAAAAGTGACTTGATTTTTGGTTTTATAAATTTTGTTATCCAGTTCATTTGATTCTTGTTTTTAGTTTTTTTACCATTTTATTTAATTTTATGACAGGATTTTGTCGTTTCTTTAAAGATTTGCTAATTTCCTTACATAATGCGCTTCCAACGACCAAACCATCAGCTCCTCTAAAGGATGAAATTGTATTTTCAGTAATACCAAACCCAATTACAGTATTTTTGGTCTTACTTAATCTTTTAATTTTAAAATAGTTTTTTAATATTTTCCTTGGGGAAATCTTAAGCTTACCCCCAGTTGTTGACAACATACTGATGTAATAAATCATATCATGTGAGTTTGCTATAATTTTTTTCATTCTTTCTTTTGATGTTGTCGGTGATAACAACTGTATGAAAGTGATTGAATTTTTTTTACATAGTTTAGAAAATTCTTTGTTATCAGGAAAAGGAAGGTCTACTATTATTAACCCATCTACACCAACTTGTTTACATTTTTTAATAAATTTTTTCTCCCCATATCTATAGACCATTTGATAGTAACCCATAAGAATACAAGGCTTTGCATTTTTAATTTTTTTATAATTTTTTACAATTTGAAAAACATCTTTTAGTTTAATCCCATTTTTTAAGGCTCTGTAAGAACTATTCTGAATTTGAGGGCCATCTGCTGTTGGTGCATTATGTGCAAAACCTAATTCTAAAATATCAGCATGTTCAGATATTGATTTAAGAATTTCCAATGATTTCTTTTTGGTATTATCTCCAGCTACGGTATAAGTTAGTAAAGCAGGCCTATTCTCCTTCTTACATTTTTTAAAAACCAAATCTATCTGAGATCTCATCTTGTATAACTACCCAAACGTTTTTTTATAATATCTTTGTCTTTTAGACTGTCTCCACAACTATCAACCACTATGATATTTGAGCCATTTAATCTAGGAGCAATCTTTATTGCCTCAGCAAAAGCGTGAGCCGGTTCTAGACTTGGAGAAATTTCTTCAAGTTCAGTAATTAATTTGTAAGCATCTAATGCCTCCTCATCTGTTGCATATGTATATCTAGCTCTACCAACGTCCTTTAAAAGACAATGTATAGGACTTACAGAAGGATAATCGAGCCCGCTTGAAATGGACTCCGTCTCATTAATTTGACCATCTGAATTTTGAACGCAATAAGCAGCGGCACCATGAAGAACTCCTACTTTAGAGTTCTTACTAAGGGGTGCAGCATGAAGTTTACTTTTTTTAGGACCTCCAGCTTCTACACCTATTAACTCAACTTGATTTTTGTTGTAATCAATAAACTCACTCCAAAATCCATAAGCACTTGAACCTCCTCCAACACAATTAATTAATTTTAATTTGCTTGGTATTTCTCCGAACTCCTCATTTAACTGAATTTTTAGTTCTCTAGAAATTTGAGCAGTTGAATATCCACAGATTTTGACAAATATGTTTGGGCCTACAAGGCTTCCGATTCCCATGTGAACTTTATCACAATTTGAAACCCAGTATCGAATACACTCACTAACAGCGTCCACTAAGGTTTTACTACCAGAATTTACAGGGATGATTTCAGCTCCATTTTTTCTTATTGCATCGCAATTAGGTTTTTGTCTTTCAATATCTCTTGTTCCCATAAAAACTTTACATCTTAGGCCAAACTTTTTTGCTACCATGGAAAACATTTTTCCATTATATCCAGCCCCTGTATCAGTGCAGATATACTTCTTTTTTGCCTTTTTACATAACATTGCATGAGTGATTGCGTTATAAATTTTGTGAGCTCCTCCGTTTGCATCAGAAACCATTTTTGCATAAATCTGTGCACCACCTAAATGGTTTGTAAGATTTTGTAACTTTATAAACCTTGTTGGTCTTCCAACATAATTTTCGTATAAACCATTTCTTTCTCTAAGAAAATTTTTATCTTTTCTGTATTTTTCAAATAATTTTGTTAAGTCATCTATAGGTTTTTTCAATGTCTCAGCTACGTAGTTACCGCCAAATTTTCCACCGTAAAAACCATTTTTATCGTGTTGATCTATTAGAGGTATGCCTTTTTTAATTTTCATTATTAAGTATGCTTAATTTTTAATTAGCAGACTGTATTATTTTTTTGATGTTTTGACCAGCGTCCCCATTTTCATAGATTGGACGACCTATTACAGCAAAAGCTGCACTATCATTTTTGGAAAATTTACAAAATTCTGAATAACTCATTACTCTTTTCTGGTCATGTTTTTTATCTTCAATGCCTCTTATTCCAGGACAAAAGATTTTTAAGTTTTTAGACAAAGATCTTACTGACTCATATTCTTGTGCCGAAGCAATTATACCACTGAGACCTGATTTGATGGCAAGGTTAGCTAAAAGTTTAACCTGATCTTTTGATGCAGGTTGAGAAGTTAAGACAGTGACACCCAATAGTTCTAACGAACCAGAAGCTTCTTGAGCAGCTTTAAGCATCTCGTATCCTCCACTGGTATGCACAGTTAAATATTTTACAGTTTTTAATGACAAAATACTTGCTACAGTTTTTTTTACTGTATTAGGAACATCGAGAGTTTTCAGATCTAGAAAAATTTCAAGACCAAAATCTGATAATTTTTTTAAACCCTCTTTCCCACAGATTGCAAATAATTCATTGGTAATTTTTAGTCCTGCAGCATCACCTTTCACTTTGTTGGCAACCTCAATGGCTTTATCAAAATTTGAGAAATCTAAAGCAACAAAAATATTTTTTTTCATTTGTTTATTTCTTCTTTTAAATGTTTTGACATTTTAAAGGAAATTTTTTTTTTTTCGGGAACGTAAATAACTTCGTTAGTTCTCGGATTTCGAGCATTATATTTAGCTTTTATTGTTTTAATTGAGTACCTGCCAAAGTTTCTTAATTCTACTGCTTTATTCATTATCAAACTTTTTGATATTTCGTTGAATATAGCGTCAACAAGATCGGATATTTGTGAATGATTTAAATTTTTATGCTTTTTTTTTAGAATTCTTATTATTTCTGATTTAACCAAAATTCTTAGTTTTTCTTTTTCTTGTTGTCTTTTTTCTTTGTTATATTTAAAGCTTTATTGAAAATATCTTTAAGTGTTGCTCCTGAAGATTTTGCATCTTTACCAAATTTTTTAACCAAAGATTTTTCTTCTTCAATTTGAGCTTGTTTTACTGACAAAGAAACCTTTCTTTCTGCCAAGTTTAAATCTGTAATTGCAGCGTCTAATTTATTTCCGTTTTGGAAAATCTCAGGTCTTTGGTCACTCGATTCTTTTGCTAGTTGAGATTTCTTAATCACAATTAAAAATCTTTTATCGTTTCCAACTGAAACTTTTACACCAGACTTCATAACCTCTTGAACTGTTGTAGTGATAACGTCTCCAACTTTTTTTTTATTTTCTCTAAACCAATCAATAGGGTCTTTTTCAAGTGCCCTTACAGATAGTTTGATTTTTTCATCTTTAACTTCTACTATTTTTACTTTTATAATTTGATTCTTTTTGTATTTTTTAAGATCTTCATCATCTTCATTAAATGATAGTTCTTTGTAGTGAAGCATACCTGATAAGCCATTATCTAGCTCAGCTAGTATATATTTATCAGTGATACTTTTAACCTTAACCGATACAATAGAATTAACTGAATCTTCTACTTTTTTCCAAGGGTTATCTAAAGTTGCTTTGTAAGAAAGAGATATTCTTTTAGACTGCACATCAATAGATACTATTTTAACTTTTATAGTTTGACTTACAGATAAAACTTTACTCGGATGTAGATTCTTACTTGTCCAAGATAGCTCGCTACTATGAATTAATCCCTCTATTCCTTCTTCTAAACGTACAAATACTCCATAATCCATAAGCTTAGTGCATACACCGTCATAAACTTCACCAATTTTATATTTTTTCTCTACACTGCCGTACGGATCTTCTGTTAAAGCTTTAATCGAAGCCGAAACTCTATTAGTTTTTGGATCAATTTTAGTTATCTTTACTTTTAAAGTCTGACCAATGCTAACCATTTCTGATGTTTTCTTAACTCTGCCATGTGATAAATCGCTTACATGAAGTAATGCATCAATACCATTAATGTCTAAAAAAATACCCCAGTCGGTAATAGCTTTGCACTTAGCATTTTCTACAATATCTCCCTCTTTTAGATTTTTAAGTACTTCTTTAACTTCAGCGTCTTTACTTTTTTCTAAAACAGCTCTTCTACTTGTACAAACATTTCCTCTATTCTTGTCAATTCTGGTTGCAATAACTTTTACTGGGACATTCATAAGATGATCAATTCTTTTTAAAGGCCTCACATCTATTTGGGAGGCTGGCATAAACGTAGGAAGACCATCAACATTACAAATATAACCACCTTTAACTCTACCTGTTATGTAACCGACCAATTCTTCTTTTGTTTCGAAAAATTTTTCCATTTTTTTCCAAGCGTTCATTCTCCTAGCTTTCTCACGTGAAATTACAATTTCTCCTTTAAAACTCTCTATTCTTTCAAGATAAACATCTATAACAGAACCAACTTTTAACTTATCTAATTCATTATCATTTTTAAATTCTTCAACAGGAATCATTCCTTCCATTTTAGCTTTACAATCGACCACAATAAAATTTTTTGTAATTTCTGTGACTGTTGCCTTTATAATTTGATTCTCTTTTAATTTTCTGTCTTTGAAATCTTCGTTTAGTAACTTTTCAAACTCTTTTGCAGAGTTTTTTGATTGACTTTTAATTTGTGCTTCAGCTACCATATTTTTCTTTAATTTTCTTGTCCACTATTTCTGACATCCTTTTCATCATATCAGGTATATTTTTTAATTTTCCGGTGTCCACAATTATCGCATCAGAGCTTTTCAGTAAAGGACTATTCTTTCTAGAAATGTCTCTATAATTCCTTATTTTTATTGATTTTTTTACATCTTTTAAACTAATACCTCTATTGTTCTTTCTTAATTCTCTAAATCTTCTTTTAGCTGCAGTATTTAAATCACATTTAAAAAAGAATTTAATATCTGCATTTGGTAAAATTACTGTTGAAATGTCTCTACCTTCAATACAAACTTTATTAAATCTTTTTGCAAATTTTTGCTGAAATGATTTAAGAATAACTCTAATTTTTTTTTGTTTAGCTATTATGGAGGTATATTCTGAAACTATGGGCGAATGAAGATTTATCTTTTCAAGTTTCTTAACATTTAAATTTTTAAATTTTTTTTTTAAGAAAGAAATTTTATTTTTTGGTTTGTAATTTAATAAGACGTAACTCGCGTATCTATATAAAAGACCAGATGATAAAAAATTTAATCCATACTTTTTTGAAATTTTTCTCGCTCCTGTTGTTTTTCCACTTGCAGCAGATCCGTCAGCTGCAATGATTATATTATGATTACTTTTTAACTTCAAAACTTCCACCTAAAGATTTAATTATTTTTAAAAAAGAAGGAGATGACGTATAAACTGTATTAAAATTTTTAATAACAAAAGGTATACCGGTTATTAATGATAAAATTAAAGATGACATTGCTATTCTGTGATCCCCATGAGGATCTACTTTAATAATCTTATTAATTTTTTTCACCTTTGCTTTTCCATAAATTTTCATTCCACTTTTATTTGTTATACATCTTATACCCACTTTTTTTAAAATCTTTTTCATTTCTTGTATTCTATTACTCTCTTTGTTAGCTAAGTCAGTAATGCCTTTAAAAATTGAAATACCAGGAGTTAAAGCTGCTAAAACAAACAATATAGGATATTCATCAGTGGTAATGGGATAATATTTAGCAGAAGCTTTTATAGACTTAATTCTTCCACTTTTAACTAAAATATCCCCGGTAATTTCATTTTGTCTTTTAATATTCTTAAATAAAATATTTGCACCACTTTTTTTTAGCAATTGATAAAATCCTGTTCTTCTAGGATTTAAACCTACTTTTTTAATTCTTATTGATGAATTCTTGTTTAGCAAAGTTAAAGCAGTAATAAACGCTGCAGAGGAGGGGTCTCCAGGAATAGTTAACTTTAAACAATTAAGATAGTTTTTACCATTTATTATCAAAGTATTTTTGTCTCCCTTTTTAACTTTAAATGTTTTTTTATTTTTAATTAAAATATTTTCTGTGTGATCCCTGCTTTTTGCCTCTTCATAAATTCTTGTTGTGCCAAAAGAATTTAACGCCGCTAAAATTACAGCACTTTTTAATTGAGCCGATATACCCGCTTTATAATAAATACCCACGGGCATCTCTGAAGAAACTATTCTCAAGGGAAGTTTAAATCTATTTTTAGGGAAGAATTCAGCTCCAAATCTATTCATTAAAAAAATTAGTTTAGACATATCTCTCTTAACCAATGATTTGTCTCCATTTATTTTTAAATTTATATCAGGTGTTGTAGATAGGATACCCAATATAAGTCTAGCTAGTGTTCCAGAATTTCCAAAATTTAACTCAGTATTATTTTTTGCATAAAGCGAACCTAGCCCTTTTCCATAAATTGAATATTCTCTCTTTTTTATCTTCTTTATTTTTACGCCAAGTTTTTTAAGACATTTAATAGTGGAATAAATATCTTCTGATTCTAAGACATTTTTAATTTGAGAAATATTATGGCTTATAGCACCTATTAAAAAAGATCTAATCGAAATAGATTTGTCACTGTCTACCTGAATAACTTTTTTAAAACTTCTAATTTTTTTGGACGCAATGACAGCAAAACTCTTTTTAGGCATTAAGTTCAGTTATTGTATTTTGTACCAAAATACAACTCTATCGCTTTTGAAGATTTTAAAATTTCTTTCGGTGTTCCTTGTGCAATTATTGACTGTTCACCTAGAACGTAAGCTCTATCAACAATATCAAAAAGATTCTGCACTTGGTGATCTGTTACTAGTATTGCACAACCATAGGATTGAATTTTTAAAATGTATTTTTGAATATCTTGTATCACTATAGGATCAAGAGCAGACATCGGTTCATCCAATAGAATTACACTAGGCTTGTTAACTAAAATTCTTGCCATCATTAATCTTTTAACTTCTCCTCCGCTTAAAACTGTGCTGTGAATTTTTCTAAGATGTTGGAGGTTAAATTCATCCAAAAGTTTTTCAACCATTGCTATTTGATTTTGAACACCTTTAATTGAAAGTTGGCATACACCAAGCAAATTATCATAAACAGACATTCCAAAAACACTTCGTTGTTGGCTCAAATATCCAATACCCATCTTTGCTCTTTCATGAATAGGTTTTTCAGAAACATCTTTGTTATTAATATATATTTTTCCACTCTCAGCCTGATGTTCGCCTATAATTATGCTGTAAAGAGTTGATTTACCGGAACCATTTGGACCTAAAAGACCTACTATCTCTCCCGCGTTCATTTCCATGCTAATTTTTTTTAAAATAGGTCTGCCATCAAATGATTTACTGACATCTCTTATCTGAAATATTGGTTTATTTTTTTTAAATTTAATTATTCTAAAACCTTTTTTCATTAGTTCCTTATTTTTACTTTAACTTCACCTTTTCCAAACATAGAAAGGTCAACAGTCCGTTTTGAAATATCGATTTCAATATTATCAGCGCTTATATTACCTTTTATACTTTCTGTTTTCACATTTCCATAAATAGTTAATAAATTTTTACTATTATAATAATCAAGATTGTCAGCATACAAATAATTATCTATATAATTTGCAACAATATTTTCTCTAAATTCCATGTCATTACTTTTATTATTATATGTTCCATAATCTCCTTTAACTTTTAGAATTGTTCCATCTTTGAAATAGAATATAGCACTCATTATTTTCATATCTATAAGTTCTGGTTTATCTATATCAAAAGAGGCCATTTCTGACATGATAACATATCTATTTCCATTTAAGTCTATTCCTTTGTATTCGATATTTTCAAAGGTATTTGTATTTTGACCATTTTCTATGGGATCATTAGGATTTGGCTTTACTAAATCTGAAGTTTTTTTTAAGCCTGAAATATCATTTTTATTATAATAAGTAAAAAAAATCATTAGTGAGCCAATTATAAAGATTACTATTTGAATAGTAAGTATCCTTTTTTTTCTCTTTGTCATTTTATTCCATATTTCAATAACTCATGAATATGAACTATTCCTTTTAATTTAAAAGAGTTTTTAGTTTTTTTGTCTGCAACGATTAAACTAGTAATTTTTTTTTCATTCATTATCGCGAGAGCTTTTGAGGCAGGTGAGTTTTGATCAATATTATAGGGATTTTTTGACATAAATTTTTTAATCTTATCGTTTTTTTTGTAGTTCCTTAAAATTCTTCTAGCATCACCATCAGTTAAAATACCTTTAACTAAATTCTTTTCTATAACAACAACCAAACCTAAATTTTTTGAGTTAATGACTTTTATTGCTTCATTAAGTGTTTTATTTAAATTTATTATAGGAAGTTTTTTTCCGGTGATCATAATATCTTTTACTTGTAATAATGTTTGCCCTATATTTCCTCCGGGGTGAAAAGTTCTAAACTTATCCTTTGAAAATTTTATCTTGTTCATCAGTGCTACTGCTAAGCAATCTCCGAATAATAACGTCAAAGTTGTAGATGTAGTTGGAACCATACCTGTTGGATCGCTTTCCCTAACTTTTGGAAGAAGAATTGGTATGTCACTTGAGTTAAGAAGCATACTATCTTTTTTTGATGCCACACCAATTACCTTAATATTAAATCTGTTTGCATATTTTAACATATTTGAAATTTCGGCAGTATTTCCCGAATAAGAAAAAACTAATAAAATATCTCTTTTATCTATTTGACCTAAGTCCCCATGATTTGCTTCACCTGGATTTAAATAAAAAGAAGAAAGACCAACTGATGAAAATGTTGCTGAAACCTTCCTTGCTATTAATCCTGATTTACCGATACCGGCACAGATAATTTTTCCTTTAACATTAGATAAAGTGTCAACGGCTTTTAAAAAAGATTTATTGAAAATTTTATTTATTTTTCTCAATTCAGAAATTTGAATTGAAGCAGCCTTTTTAGCTATTTTTACATAATTCATCTTAGCCATTTTTAATGCTCAAAAATATTTGGATCTTTAAATCCCGCTTTATCTAATTCTATTCTACTTGCCAAACCTTTCATTGTGCTTAAAAATAAATCAAATCTTTTTTCTCTTTCTAACATTGTTTGTAATTTGTCCTTTATAGTTTTCAAATATCTGACGTCATTTGCTGCATAAGTAGCTTCTTTATCAGAAATTTCTGTCAAATCTTTGTTCCAATCAGTTGAACTTCCAACTTTTTTATCTAGCTTTACTTTACATAAAGACTCACACAGATCTTTTAATCCGTGATTAGGTGAAAAAGTACGTGCTAAGCGGCTCATAAGTTTTGTACACCAGTAGTTCTTCACATTAGTTTTAAGATAAAACTCTAAAAAATGAACATCCATTCTGGCATAATGAAAAATTTTCATAAGCTGGTTGTTTTCTAAAACTGAGATTAAATTTGGAGCTTTATAAGTATTTTTGTCGGGTTGGACTATGTAAACATTTTCATCGTCACTTGTTAATGTTATTAAGGAAAGCTTATCTCTACCTGGTACTAGACCCTGCATTTCGCAGTCTACGGAAACAGAGTCTTTAAATGAGGAAGCAACCTCCTTTGATATGTCACCTTGAATTTTGTGTATTTTCATATACCTTTTCTAAATACCATGAACAATTACCCAATAGCAACAATCCTTGGCGGTGGTGGTTTTATAGGTCGATATATTGTCAGAAATTTGACTAAAAAGAACTATCGTTGCATCATTCCAACTAGAAACCCCTTTCAAAAAGGTTATCTGAAGACTCAAGCACCCCCAGGTTCAGTAGAGCTTATTGATTTTAATGTAAAAAATTTTGATAAAATAGAAGAAGCTATCAGTAATTCAAATGTAGTAATTAATTTAATAGGAATATTATTTGAAAATAGAAAGCAAAAATTTTCAAAAATACATTCTGATATTCCAGACATTATTTCAAAATTATGCGCAAAACATGGAGTAGACAAATTCATTCATTTAAGTGCGATTGGAGCCAACAAAGACTCAAAATCTTTATATCAAAGATCTAAATTTTTAGGAGAAGAGAAATCTTTAATGAATTTTAAAAATACAGTAATTATAAGACCGAGTGTAGTTTGCGGTCCTGAAGATAATTTTACAAATTTATTTTCTAAACTCAGTTTTTCACCGGTAATTCCAATTGTAGGATTTAATTATAAATTCCAACCAATTATGGTCACTGACGTTGCAGATGCAATTGTTAAAGCAATACAAATTAAAAAAAATGAAGGAAAAATTTACGAAATAGGCGGACCAAAAATTATCAGTTTTGGAGATATGGTAAAATCAATTATGAATACAATTGGTAAAAAAAGATTTGTTATAGAAATGCCAATGTTAATTGCAAAAATTCAAAGTTCAATTTTAAGTGTATTACCAATTCCACCCGTTTTAACTAGAGACCAATGTGAAATCTTATCAGAGGCGGATAATATTGTTTCAAATAAAGAGCTAACAATTAAAGATTTAAATATTAATCCTAAAGATGTTGAGCAAGCTATGGAAAAATGGTTATGGAGATATCGTGACGGAGGGCAATTCGCAAAAGCAGAATGAAAAGTATTAGTTTATTTTCAGGTTATATTTTTTTAGTTTTAGCAATTGTTACCGGAATACTCTCTAATGGTTTTCTCAAAACTACTGAAAGTTTTACTAAGCTCTTACCAACAATTTTTTGCATCACAAGTATTGTTGTTTGTATTTTTTGTTTATCTAGAGCAATGACTATAATACCTGTTGGATTTACTTATGCAACTTATGGAGCGCTCACTATTACAGCAGTAACGTTATTTGGTATATTTAAATACAATCAAACTCCTAATCTTTATGGTACTGTTGGATTAATTTTAATTGTTTCAGGGGTTATACTTCTAA
>NHJA01000007.1:0-9121 GCA_002171845.1 Candidatus Pelagibacter sp. TMED203 | reverse complement strand
AGAACATATTTGTTAAGAAAGTGTAGAAAATATAGAGTTTTTTTAGAGGATAGTTACGGAACAATACCAGTTACAAGTATAAAAAGAATGGAAAAAGTTGATAAACGAATAAGAAAAACGGCGAAAGAAATGGCACGCTCTTTCAAGGATAAAATGTTGGAGAACTTAGATGAAGATTAGTTACGGAATAACAGTTTATAATGAATACAAAGAAATAGATAATTTACTATTTCATCTATCTAAACACATTAGAGATGAAGATGAAGTGGTGGTTACACAAGATGTATCAAAAATAGGAACAGGTGTTTTTGAAGAGGACTTTCAATCACTTGAAAAAGTTTTAGAAAAATATGAGTATGGAAGTTATTTTAAGAATTTAAAAGTAACAACATTTAATTTCAATAAAGACTTTTCAGCATTAAAAAATCATACTAAAGAAAATTGTTCAGGTGATTATATATTTCATATTGATGCGGACGAAATACCAAACAAAGTATTATTAAAGCAATTACCACAAATATTGGAAATTAACGATACTGACTTAGTTTGGGTTCCAAGAATCAATATTGTAAATGGTATTACAGAATTTCATATGAATTTATGGAAGTGGAGACAAACTGAACAAGGGTGGATAAACTTTCCAGATTATCAGGCGAGAATATTTAGAAATGTAGACCACATAAAATGGGTCAAGCCAGTTCACGAGGTAATAGACGGAGCAACAACATACTCACATTTGCCACCACACGAAGAATTAACTTTAAAACACGAAAAAGAAATTGCAAGGCAAGAAGTTCAAAATAAACTATACGACCAAATCATATAGGAGTTAAAAATGAAAGTAATGGTTACAGGTGGTGCAGGATTTATAGGCACCAATTTAATAAAAGGGTTATTGAAAGACGGACACGAAGTCGTATCATTAGATAACTATTCAACTGGCACAGAAGAAAATCATCAAGAGGGTTGCACATATCATAGTGTTGATGTGAGAGACGCATTTGACTTTGATTTCTTTATGAAAGACCCTGATGTTGTTTATCATCTGGCAGCACTTCCAAGAATTCAACCATCATTTGATTATCCGGCAGTCACATTTGAGATAAATGCATTAGGAACTATGAATATATTGGAGTGGGCAAGAACTAAGAATTGTAAAGTAGTTTATGCCGGTTCATCATCACACCACAATGGAATCTATGAAAATCCATACACTTTCTCAAAAGACATTGGAGAACAATTGTGTGAAATGTATTATAGAGTTTATGGTGTTGAAACAAGAATATGTAGATTTTATAATGTTTATGGAGATAGTCAGTTAATTGAGGGTGAATACGCCGCAGTTGTTGGTATCTTTTTAGAACAATACAAACACAATAAACCACTCACGATTACAGGCGACGGCGAACAAAGAAGAGACTTTACACACGTTGATGATATTGTTGACGGTATGTTTTTATCAATGTCAAAAGAGTTTGGAACTTATGAATTAGGTAGTGGTGTTAATTATTCCATTAATGAATTAGCCAATATGTTTGGTGAGGATTATCCAAAAGAATACATTGAAGAAAGAGTTGGTGAAGCAAGAGAAACACTTTGTAAAAAACCAGATTTACTTTTAGTCAAGAATAATTTGGAAGACTACATCAAAGGAGAGATTAGTGAGTAAAAATTTAATCTATATGGTGGCAGTTGACCACGATACTTCAACCTACAAAAATTCAAATTATGCCAAATATGCCAAACTATCTTGGAAGTTTTGGTGTAAAAAGAATAATGTTGATTTTATTGTAATTGATAAACACCACGATAGATATAAATTTCCAGTTTGGAATAAAGATACGATTTTCGACATTGTCGGAGATACTTATGATAAAATAGGTTATGTTGATAGTGATAGTATGATACATTGGGACGCACCTAATCCATTTGATTTATACACAGACGAGTGGTGTTGGTCCAAAGACTATTCTAATCTAAGGTGGACTTACAATAGTTCTAATTATTATCAGAAGTTTTATCCTGATGTAAAATTAGATTTATACAATTATTATAGTTCAGCGATAAAATTTTTCACAAAAGAACACAAACCAATTTTTGACGGATTGATTAAATTGTATGAGAATAATTCAACAGAACTTGATGAGATAGCAACTTGGGGTGGTGGTAAAGTTCAGACAATTTGTAATTATGAAGTTCAAAAACAAGGTATCAAAACAAAAGAATTGGATATCAGGTGGAATATGTTTCCAATGCATAAAAGAGAAATGTTTGGGTATAACTGGCAAGACGGAGATGACAAGAGACCATTTTTTGTCAAGTATAGTTACATCTGGCATTTCACAGGTTTTGGTATTGAAGAAAGAACAGATATGATGAGAAAAACTTGGGAGGCGTATGGAGATAAATATGCTAATTATGCCGAGAAAGATTTTAAAGGACAAAAATGAAAAATAAAGATGTTGTTTTTATAATTGCAGTCAAGAAAGACGGACAACTTAAACCAGAATACGAAATAGGTATTGAAAGTTGGAGAAGGTGGTGTAAGAAAAATGATGTAGAATTATTCTTATTAGAACAACCAGTATTACCAATGGAAGATATGCACATTATCTGGCAAAGATATTTCTTATTTGATATTTACGACGCAAATGAAATCAAAGCAAACCAAACTTTAATGGTGGATGCGGATACTATTATTCATCCAGATTGTCCAAACTTTTTCAACGAGACAGAAAATAAATATTGTATGATACACGACGACGGAAGTTATGATTGGGTGTTGAGAGGTATGGAACATTATTCTAAATATGTTTACAATGGGGCCTGGTTTAATTATTGGGAGTATGGAAATAGTGGATTTCAGATTGTAAATGATAAACACAGAGATTTCTTTCAACATATGAGAGACTTTTATTTTGAAAACATTGATAATATTAATATGATACAACAAAAATGGGGAACTGGCACAGACCAAACACCACTTAATTTTAATTTAAATTTACAAAATGTTGATGTAAAATTATTACCATATAAATATAATATGGGTTGTATGATTAAAAAAGAGGTATTAGCAGAAGATATGTTATTTACTAAAATAGGTTGGATATACCATTTTAATGGAATACCAAACAAAGATGAACAAGTCCCATTGTGGATGAAAAAAACATTTGATTATTTGTATGGTTAAAGTTCATTTAGTAGGACACGGAAAATGGGGTGCGGTTATTGATAATGCAATTAATGACTTAGGGGTTAAACACGTGGAACCAAAAGACGCAGATTGGATTATTATATCTACACCAAACGATTTACATTATGAACAAGTATCTTATTGGTTGGCACAAAAGAAAAATGTATTTTGTGAAAAACCATTAACACTAAATTATAAAGCAGCAAAAGAATTGTTTGATTTTGCAGATACTATGGGAGTTAAATTATATGTAGATGATGTTTTTACTTGGAGAGATGATTATGATATCTATTCTGATGTCAATCATTTTGTTTGGACTAAACCAAATCAGAAAGATATAAATTATATTGATAGACTGGCATATCATCATTTTTATATGTGGGTCCTTGATACTGACTTTGAAATTAGAGATATCACAGGTGAACCAAATGATTTCAAAATAGAATTAGAAGACGGAAGAACCGCAGAGTTTTTCTATGGTGATAGTTCTCAGTTGGTTCATTTTGTTAATAATGAAGATATGACAAACAATCAAAATAATCCATTGAGAACAATGTTTGAATTTTTATTCTCAAATACAGCTGATTATAAACTGAATAGAAAATTAACATTAAATGCCACTAAGTTATCAGAACAAGTCAAAAAAACATTATGGCCAAAAGCATTAGTNGTGGGNGGGGGAATATTCGGAACNACATCAGCAGTCGCATTAGCAAATAATGGTTATCAAGTAGAATTACACGAAGAACTTGAAGATGTNATGATGGCGGCATCCGATATNAATCAATATAGATTACACAANGGNTATCATTATCCANGAAGTAAAGAAACNGCNCAAGAGTGTTTGAAAGGATTGTATACTTTNAAAAGAAAATATGAANGAAGTGTTGTCAATGGNGATATAGAACATTATTATGCAATAGCATCTGANGATTCAAAAGTATCTGAATTTGAGTATCTGGCATTCTTAGATGATTTNGAATTNCCATANGAAAGAGTTAAACCANTACCAAACACAGATGTTACAATNAAAGTAGAAGAAGAATTATTTGANANTTANAAANTATANGAGNCAGTTAGAGATAAATTATGGTCAAGTGGAGTAGAGGTTTTGAAAAACAAAACAACAACCAAAGATGATTTCAAAGGTTTTGATGTGGTTGTGATTGCAACTTACGCAAAATTAAATGAATTACTTGATGAAAAGAAATGGTATCANTATGAATTATGTGAAAAGCCAGTCGTTAGATTACCAAAAAAATATCAAGGTAAAAGNATTGTGATTATGGACGGACCATTTATGTGTTTNGACCCNTATGGAGATAGAAATCACGTGTTGGGTAATGTGAAACACGCAATCCATNNTTGGAACGAGGGAACTGAGGCATTCTGGCCACANNNATANACNNANTANTTGAACAAAGGTGTGATAGAAAATCCAAAACACACNAAAATAGATAAGTTTATAGAAACAGGTAAAAAGTTCTTTAAAGATTTTGACAAATTAAAACACATAGGTTCAATGTATACTATTAGAACCGTNTTNGCAAATAGAGACCACGATGACGCGAGACCTACCTTAGTTAATCACGAGGGTGGAAATGTTTATAGTTTATTTTCAGGTAAAATAGATACTTGTGTTGATGCGGCAAACGAACTAATAAGAAAGATTAACGAATGAAAAATATTGTCTTTATACCAAATATAGATTGTGGAGATGGTAGAAATACACCATATCATTATTCAATTAAGAGTTATGAAAAATGGTCTGAGCAATACGAAGATATTGATGTTATCGAATGGACAGAACCCTTAATGGATGTTAAGGAATTTCCAATTATATATCAAAGGGAGTGGGTGTTAGATATATTAGACCACAACGAAATTGAGTATAACCAAGTTGCAGTTGTAGATTCTGACACAATAATACATCCCGATTGTCCGAACTTTTTCGAAGAAACGAACAATGAGTATTCAGTTGTTGTGAATAATGGGTGCTATGATTGGGTTTTACGGGGGATTAATGGTTGGGGTAAATATTTATTTCCAGATGATAAGAAACCAAAAGTGTGGGAATATCACAATTCTGGCTTTGTTATTTTGAACAAAGAGCATAAATGGTTTCAAGATGTGGTAAAAGACTTTTATTTAAAAAATATAGATATCATAAATGATATTAGATTTAACAAAAAATTTCAAGGATTAGCGATACCAAGCACAGGACAAACAATAATAAACTTTCTATTGATAAAACACAATATGAAGAAGAGAATTTTACCTGAGATATACAATCTTGGGGATTTATTCAGAAAGAATTTGTTACATATGCCAGGTAATAGTTGGTGGCCAGACGAATTAACTTTTACTAAATCTGGTTGGATATACCACTTTAATGCGATACCAGGAAAAGGGGAACAACCAAGACACGCTGAATATTGGATGAAACGAACATACGAGGAGTTATATGGATAAAATAGTATTTTTTAGTGAATCAGGAGTGATGGGAAGAATTCCAAGAGATTTTGAAAATGCCAGAACAGAATATGCTTGGATGTTGGCATTAGAAGCACCACACTACACATTAGGAACAAAGTTAGATGAGAACTTTGATTTGGGTATTGTAATTATACCGAAGTCAAATCCACAAGTTGATTTAGACTTTTACAGAAAGAATTGTAAAAATGTAGCGGTAATGCAAGAAGGACCACATTGGTATTTCCAAGACTATCCAATACCACACCAATTTAATTACGCTAACACAATAGTTGATGCGGATTGGATATATTGTCATAATAAGTCTGATATAAAATATTATAAAGGATTGGGTTGTAAAGATGTAAGAGTTATGAGAAGTTTAATGATACCCGATGGGTTGAAACCAACTGAACACAAATCGAACGGAACTATGATTGGTGGAAACTTCGTTCAATGGTATGGCGGATTTGATAGTTACGTAGTTGCCAGGTCCATAAACCACCCTATAACAGCGCCTTCAATGGGAAGAAAGCAAGAAGATGAAGATTTGATTGAAGACATAACCTATTTACCATATATGAATTGGAGAGATTGGATAANTATGTTGGGTAATTANAGAATAGGTGTTCATTTAATGAGAACACACGCGGCTGGAACATTTAGTATGAATTGTGCATTTCACGGAATACCGTCAATTGGATANAAAGGATTAGATACACAAGAATTACTACACCCACACACCACCATAGAGGTTGGAGATTTACTATCGGCTAAGAAGATAATAGAGAGGTTAGATACAGATAAAGATTTTTATGAACAATGTTCAAGAGAGTCAAAAGAAAACTTTGAGAAGCATTATTCGGAAGAAGCTTGGTTAGAGAATTGGAAAAAGACAAATGAGTAAAGCACCAAATGAAATAGATTTTTATAGAACGAGAGATATAATTGTTGGAGTTCCTTCAGAGGATGTCGCTACACACGACCCACTAAATCCACATTTATCAGCTGGACATAGTCCACCTATCGTAAATGGAGTTCCATTGTTTAATCAAATACAAATACAAACTATTGAGTTTTGTAATTTGAAATGTGATTTTTGTCCAAATCATTATCTTATTTGGGACAGACTGGATAATAAGAAAAAGGGAATACCACACAAAGCTATGTCCATAGAAAACTATACAAAAATAGTAAGAAATTTAGCAGATTTGAATTTCACAGGTAGAATATCACCATACTTAATGAACGAACCACTAATGGACAAAGACAGAATGGTTGAAATAATTGGTATCACAAGAGAACACTTGCCAGAATCACCAATCAAGATAAACACAAATGGAACAGGTTTAACCACAAAACTATTAAGTGATATGATTGACGCTGGATTAACTTCAATTCAAGTAGATGACTATTTTGATGACAAATACGCGGAAAGGCTCTACAAGCAGTTGAAACCATTTGAGGGTGTAAATGGTAAATGTTTCATCACTCTTAACTCTAACTACAATGTCAATCAAGTTAAAAAAAGAAACCAAGATGTAACTGAACCACATTTCGGACCATTTACCTATTGGAACAGAGCCGGTTTGACAAATGTAAATCCTGATATGCCAGTTCCACAAAAAGATTGTGTTTGGCCAACGAATCATATGGTTATCAAACACGACGGCGATGTTCTACTATGTTGTTGTGATTGGGAATATAAAGTGGTTCACGGAAANGTATTTACGGATAGAATAGAAGAGGTATGGACAAATGCTTCATTTCAACATTATAGAGATACATTGAAACAAGGTCGTAGAGATAAATTAAGAATGTGTAGAAAATGTAACAAAGGTTCCTTTAACAATGAGGCAGATAGAATAGAAAATCTAAAAGTTTGGATGGAAAAGAAATCGATAGGAGAGAGTGTTAGTGAAACCATTTAGTTTTATTATACCGAGTAGAAATAACTTATCTTATTTAAAGATGTGTTATGATTCAATTAGAAAAAACGCAGGATATATCCACGAGATATGTTTTGCTGATGACGCTTCAACGGACGGAACTTGGGAGTGGTTACAAGAAATAGGAGAGAAAGACAACTTAGTCAAGTATTATAGAAATCCAGGTCCAGAAAGAGAGGGATTAACTATATTGTATGATTCATTAGTGGAAAATGTAGCAACGACAGACAGATTGTTCTTCTTCCACTCAGATATGTATCTAATGCCAGATGCTATGGAACAAATAGACAAGTATTTAGAAGAGGGAGTGGTTGTATCATTGACAAGAGTAGAACCACCACTACACCCATCAGGTCCCGAAAAGATAGTTATGGATTNCGGTATAGAGCCAGAAGATTTGAAAGAGCAAGAGTTGTTAGATTGGTATAATAGATACGAACCACAACAAGAAACCACAGANGGAGTGTTTGCACCTTGGGCAATCACAAGAAAAGACTTTGAATCGGTAGGTGGTCACGACCCATTGTTCAGACCACAATCCAAAGAGGATAGTGATATATTCAACAGAATTCAACTAAATGGGGGCAAATTCGTCCAAACTTGGAGAGGGATGGTATATCATATGACTTGTAGAGGTAGTAGATTTAATCCTATGGCAGGTGGTGGTGTCGGAAAAGATAGTCCCGAATGGATACACACCACAACCAAAAATATGAGAAATTTTATTAGAAAATGGGGAACTATGGTTCAACACGACCAATTTATGAAACCTATCATATCGCCGGTATATAGTATTGGATTTGAATTAACAAAACCCGCTCCAATTGATATGATAAGATTATTAGAACCTTATTGTCAATATATGGTGGTTCCAGCCAGAGAAGAATTATTACAATATATCAAAGAAGAACAACCAAACACAGATTATCAGTTGGATAAAAAATTACATACGGATATTCCAAAGAATCCGATATATGATATAAAGGTAGTNTTTGACCCAACACAATTTACTCAACAAAGTTTTGATATGTTACAAAAATTACCAGATATCATTAAAGATAGTGGTTCTGAGGGAGATAGATTCGAATTAGACATATTCGATATATGGATAGAGCAAATGATAGAACATCAAAAGGACAATATAAATGCAATTTAAGTTAGTGAATAAAAGAACACAAGAGGCGGTAGATACAGTAGGAACAAGGTTGATGAGATACGCAAAAGAGTATTTTCAAGTCAAAAAACAATTAGACAAAGAAACCTTTAATAATCTATACGAGGTTAAAGAAGATGACAGAGATAGACCTACACGGGTTTAAGCACGACGAGGTAGAAGATAAGTTAGCAAACTTATTGATTCTACATTACAATATGAGCAACTTTCCAGTTAGAATTATAACTGGTAAAAGTGAAAAGATGAAAAAAATAGTTCGTGAAACTTGCGAAGTTCAAGGGTTCACGATAGATGACTTCTGGAATGATAATCCAGGAGCAATAATATTAAGGA
>NHJA01000046.1:0-30678 GCA_002171845.1 Candidatus Pelagibacter sp. TMED203 | reverse complement strand
TTACATTCCCATGCCACCCATGCCACCCATACCACCCATGCCTCCAGGGGGCATAGCAGGAGCACTTGAGTCTTTTTCTTCGGGTTTATCTGCAATCATAGCTTCAGTAGTAACTAACAAACCAGCTATAGAAGCTGCATCTTGTAGAGCTGACCTTACAACTTTTGTAGGATCGATTATTCCTTTTGAAAACATATCTACATACTCTTCATTTTGGGCATCATAACCTTGAGTAGATTTTTTGCCTTCTAGAAGCTTTCCAACTATAACAGATCCATCTACGCCAGCATTGGCAGTTATCTGTCGTATAGGTGCTTCCAAAGCTTTTTTAACAATCTCGACACCAGATTTTTGGTCATCTCCTTTAACTTTTAATCCTGATAATTCTTCAGATGCATATAGTAAAGCACAACCACCTCCTGCAACCACACCTTCTTCTACAGCTGCTCTAGTTGCGTTTAGTGCATCCTCAACCCTATCTTTTCTTTCTTTTACTTCAATTTCAGTGGCACCACCAACTTTAATAACCGCTACACCACCAGCTAGCTTAGCCAATCTCTCTTGAAGTTTTTCTTTGTCGTAGTCAGAAGTTGTTTCAGTAATTTCAGATCTAATCTGATTACATCTAGCTTCTATATCAGCTTTTTTCCCTCCGCCTGCAACTATTGTACTATTTTCTTTATCAATTTTTACTTTTTTGCAAGAACCTAGATCTCCAATTTTCACATTTTCTAATTTAATTCCTAGGTCTTCTGAAATAACTTGACCTCCAGTTAAGATTGCAATGTCTTCTAACATCGCTTTTCTTCTATCACCAAATCCTGGAGCCTTAACGGCAACTACTTTCAAACCACCTCTTAGTTTATTTACTACAAGAGTGGCTAGTGCTTCACCTTCAACATCTTCTGAAATAATCATTAGTGGTCTATTAGCTTGAACTACAGACTCTAAAAGCGGAACCATTGGCTGAAGGTTGGTTAATTTTTTTTCAACCAATAAAAGCAATGGGTTATCCAGTTCAGTTGTCATTTTTTCTGTATTAGTGATGAAGTAAGGTGAAAGATATCCTCTATCAAACTGCATTCCTTCTACTACATCTAATTCTGTTTCAATACCTTTAGCTTCCTCAACAGTTATTACACCTTCGTTACCCACTTTTTGCATTGCTTTAGAAATCATATCTCCAATAGATTTTTCTCCATTAGCAGAAATAGTTCCGACTTGAGCAACTTCTTCATTTGATTTTACTTTTTTTGATGATGATTTTAGTTTTTTAATTACATGTTCTACAGCTGCATCTATACCTCTTTTAATATCCATTGGGTTCATCCCCGCTGTTACATATTTTAATCCTTCTGAAACAATTGACTGAGCAAGTATAGTAGCTGTGGTTGTTCCATCACCTGCGTTATCATTAGTTTTGCTAGCAACTTCTTTCACCATTTGTGCTCCCATATTCTCAAATTTATCTTCTAGTTCAATTTCTTTAGCAACAGAAACACCGTCCTTGGTAGTTCTTGGAGCGCCATATGATTTATCCATTACAACGTTACGACCTTTTGGTCCCAATGTAACTTTTACTGTATTTGCTAAAGTGTTTACCCCGTTAAGCATTTTTGTTCTTGCTTCAGTACTAAATTTAATTATTTTTGACATTCTGTTCTCCTTCTATTTACTTTTTGAAATTCCCATTATGTCGGATTCTTTCATTATACTATATTCTTTTCCGTCTATTTTAACTTCAGTTCCAGACCATTTTCCAAAAAGAACTCGATCTCCGACTTTAACATCCATTTTGATTATTTTACCATCTTCAGTTCTTGCACCTGATCCTATGGCTACTACCTCGCCTTCCTGAGGCTTTTCTTTTGCTGTATCTGGTATAATTATACCACCAGCAGTTTTTTCTTCACTATCAAGAACTTTAATTAATACCCTGTCATGCAAAGGTCTAAATTTCATATTATACTCCTGTAAATTCTTATTTGTAGTTTGATATGGTATTTTATGATTAAATTTCAAGTGCTAAATAACTTTTTAATTAGATAAAAAAAGGTGAATATTGCTATATTTTGCTAACTTTTCTATAAATGCTTAAAAAAGGACCTTTTAAATTGAAAAAATTAAAGAATTTTTCTGTAATTTCAAACTTTTATGATGCTTTCATAATAGATTTATGGGGAGTCATGCACAATGGAATTCGGCTTAATCCTGGCGCCATAGAGGTTGTAGAAAATTTAAGCAAAAATAGAAAGAGGGTTATTTTTTTATCTAATGCACCAAGGCCTAACAAAAGTGTAATTAAATTTTTAAAGAAATTAAATATGGATGAAAAATATTTTAATAATGTTTTAACATCAGGCGAAATAGCCAGATATTCCTTAAAAACTCAAAAGTTTGGTATAAATTTTTTTCATCTTGGGCCAGAAAGAGATAGCTCTATATTTATTGAGTGGGCAAAAAACAAAACATCAATTGAAAAATGTGATTTTATTTTATGTACTGGTTTGTTTGATGAACAGGAAGAAAATTTAAGTTTCTATAAGCAGCTATTAAAAAACCATATTACTAAAAAATTAATCTGTACTAATCCTGACCTCATTGTTCATAGGGGTAATAAAACTGAACTTTGTGCAGGAAGTATAGCTGAAATTTTTAGTTCTTTAGGAGGTAAGGTCATATACTTTGGCAAGCCTTACCCTGAGGTATATAATAATTGTTTAAAAAAAAATGAAAAAACTCTTGTTATAGGAGATAACTTAAATACAGATATTAAAGGAGCAAATAACTTAAATTTAGACTCTTTGTTTATAACAAATGGAGTTCATAGATCTGAATTTACAGAAGAACATGAGTTAGAAAAATTGCTAAAAAAATACAACGTAACATCAAACTACTTTCAAAGTGAACTTTTTTGGTAAAAATGATAGTTTATAAAAATCTTAAAATACATAAAAAATTTAAAAAATCTGTTATTGCCATTGGAAATTTTGATGGTATTCATTTAGGACATCAGAGAGTTTTAAAACAAGCGAGATTAAAAGCAAAAAAAAATAATTTAAAATTTGGTGTGGTTACATTTGAGCCTGTTCCTGTAATGTTTTTTAATAAACAAATTAAAAATCATAGGATAAATAATTTAAATCAAAAAATATTAGGATTAAAAAAATTAAAATTAGATTTTTTGTTAATAATTAAATTTAATAAAAAGTTTTCAAACCAAAACCCATTAGAATTTATAAATAAAATTCTTTTTAAAAGTCTTAAATGCAAATATATATTTGTAAGTAAAAACTTCCGTTTTGGAAAAAAAAGAAAAGGCAATATAGAAACCTTAAAACAAAATGAAAATGTTTATTCTTTTAAAACCATTATTTCTAAACCATTAAAGAAAAATAATAAGATATTGTCTTCGACCCTTATTAGGAAAAAAATATCTTTAGGTATGGTAAAAAAAGTAAAGTCTTTTTTAGGAAGAAATTGGAGTATAGAAGGTATAGTTGTTAAGGGTAGAAAAAGAGGAAGAAAAATTGGTTTTCCAACATGCAATATAAGATTAAAAGATTATATAATTCCAAAATTAGGTGTCTACTCGATATTAGCAGAAACCGATAAATTTAGGAGAAAAGGCATTGCTAATATTGGATATAGACCAACGTTTAATGGAAAGAGTTTACTTTTAGAGGTAAATATATTTGGAATTAAAAAAAATTTATATAAAAAGAAACTAAAAGTTAGTTTTACAAAATTTATTAGAGGAGAGAAAAAATTTAAAAGTATTAATCAACTAAAAATGCAAATTAAAAAAGATATTAAAACAGCCAAAAAATAAATGTCAAAAGATACTTTACAACTTCCAAAAACAGCTTTTTCGATGAAAGCTAATTTACCCTCTAAAGAACCAGGAATTTTGGAGAAATGGGAAAAAAATAAAATTTATGAAAAATTAAGAAAGATATCAAAAGGAAGAAAAAAATTTGTTTTGCATGACGGTCCTCCTTATGCCAACGGACATATCCATATGGGCACAGCTTTAAATAAAATTTTAAAAGATATGGTTACAAGATTCCATCAAATGCAAGGTAAAGACTCGATTTACGTCCCAGGCTGGGACTGTCACGGGCTTCCTATTGAGTGGAAAATTGAGGAGTTATATAAAAAGAACAAAAAAAATAAGGATGAAATACCAATAAAAGATTTTAGAGGTGAATGCAGAGATTTTGCAAAAAAATGGATCGAGATTCAAACTAAAGAATTTAAAAGATTAGGTGTAGTTGGGGATTTCGATAATTACTATTCCACGATGAGTTTTAATGGGGAGGCGCAAATAGTTCGTGAACTTGGAAAATTTTTATTAGATAAAAGTTTATATCAAGGTTTTAAACCAGTACTTTGGTCCACAGTCGAAAAAACTGCATTAGCTGATGCCGAAGTAGAATATAAGGATCATACTTCTAATACAATTTATGCAGCCTTCAAGATCAAAAAAACTGATAAGGAATTTTTAAAAGATGCCAACATTGTAATTTGGACCACCACTCCTTGGACTATACCAGCTAATAAAGCTTTGGCTTTTAATAGCTCTCTTGAGTATTCCCTAGTTGAAATTTCTGGCTTAGATAATTTCAAAGAAAAAAAAATTGTTATAGCAAAAGAATTAATTAAATCTGTAACTGAATCTTGTGGATTAAAAAAATTTACAATAATTAAAAGTTTTAAGGGTTCTGAATTAAATAAAACAGTATGCAGTCACCCTTTTTTAAAATTGGGATATGACTACGATGTACCAATGTTTGATGCAAGATTTGTTACCCTTGAGCAAGGTACAGGTATAGTTCATTGTGCACCCAGCCATGGTGTTGACGATTTTAATTTGTGTTTAAAAAATAACATTGAGTCGAAATACACCGTTGACGACTCGGGATATTACACTAAAGAAATACCACATTTTGAAAAGACTCACGTCTTTAAAGCAGATCCTATTGTTATTGATAATCTTAGAGAGCAAAAAAAATTATTAAAAAATGATACCCTACAACACAGTTATCCTCACTCTTGGAGGTCAAAAGCTCCATTAATTTATAGAGCTACTCCTCAATGGTTCATTTCAATGGAAGTAAATTCTTTAAGAAATAAAGCATTAAAAGCTATAAACGAAACAAATTTTTATCCTGGTAAAGGGAAGGAGCGACTGTCATCTATGATAGAAGGTAGGCCAGATTGGTGTGTTTCCCGACAAAGAGTTTGGGGCGTTCCACTACCTATTTTTATAAATAAAAAAACTAAAGAACCTCTTAGAGATAAAAAAGTTATTGATAGGATTGCTGATATATATGAAAAAGAAGGCTCAGATTGCTGGTTCACAGAAAATTCTAAAAGATTTTTAGGCGAGGCATACAATGAAAAAGATTACGATAAATTAAACGATATTGTTGAAGTATGGTTCGATAGTGGATCTACTCATAGTTTTGTACTGGAGCAAAGAAAAGATTTAAAATGGCCTGCTGATATGTACTTGGAAGGATCTGATCAACATAGAGGTTGGTTTCACTCATCTTTACTAGAGTCGTGCGGAACAAGAGGAAAAGCTCCTTTTGAAAGCATTTTATCACATGGTTTTGTTGTAGACGGCAAAGGAATGAAAATGTCTAAGTCCGCAGGCAATGTAGTATTGCCAGAAGATATTTTAAAGAACTACGGTGCAGATATATTAAGGGCGTGGGTTTGTGCCTCAGATTATTCAGAGGATTTAAGGATTGATAAAGCGATTCTAGCTCAACACGCAGAGTCATACAGAAAAATAAGAAATACTTTTAGATTCATATTAGGAAATATTAAAGACAATTTTGAACCACAAAATATTAAAAACTTAGAAACAAAAGATTTTCCAGAATTAGAAAGATATATTTTAAATAAGTTATTTTTTATTGATAAGTCAATTAAGGAAAATTTAAAAAACTATAATTTTCATAAAATTTATAAAGAATTATTAAATTTTTGTACGCTTGAACTTTCGTCGTTTTATTTTGATATAAGAAAAGATGCTTTATATTGTGACAGCTTAGACTCAAAAAAAAGGAAAGCATGTATTAAAGTTTTAAATATTGTTCTTGAATGTTTGTTAAAATGGTTGGCACCAATATTTGTTTTTACTTCAGAAGAGATATTTAGTTTAATAAACAAAACAAATGAGAGTATACACGAAAAAACTTTCGTAGAAATTCCTGAATCTTGGAAGGATGATAAATTAGATAATAAATGGAAAGATTTATTTAAAATCAAACAAGAGGCCAATATTGCCATAGAAGAAAAAAGAGCCAGCAAAGAAATAGGTTCGAGCCTGGAAGCAGATATTGAAATTTTTGTTAATACTAATCAATACAATTTATTGGATGGTCTAGATTTAGCTGAATATTTTATAACATCCAAAGCTCAAAAGTTTGAGAACAAAGGAAAGGAAGAAGGCATCAAAATATTGGTGAAAAAGTCTAATGGAACAAAATGTCCAAGATGTTGGAAAATAATTCAGAACAAGTGTTCCAGATGTGAAGAAGTGCAAAAGATACAATAATAATGAACGAACAAAAAAATAGGATTTTAAACAAAATCAATATTTTAAATCTTTTAATTATAGTTTTAATTTTTGTTGCAGATAGATTTTCTAAAATTAAGATTATAAACTATGTCTTGAGCAACAATAAAAGTATTTATGTAAACGATTATTTAAATTTAGAACTTGTGTGGAATAGTGGTATCGGATTTGGCTTATTAAATCTAGATGCAGGAATTTGGTATCATTTTATCTCATTAATAATTTTCTTTGTTATATTAGCAATAATTTACCTTATGATAAAATCTAGTAATTTGGATAAAATTTTTCTCTCACTAGTTTTAGGTGGAGCTCTTGGAAATTTATATGATAGAGCTTTGTATTTTTCAGTTCCAGATTTTATTGATATACATTTTAATGACTTTCACTGGTTTACTTTTAATATTGCGGATATATTTATCTCATTAGGTATTATTTTAATTTTGTTAAAAGAGGTATTTTTAAAAAAACATGAAAAAAATTAGTATAGTTTTAATATATTTTTTTATAGCTATTTCCATTTTATCATGCACTTCTTTAAAAGAAGCAGGAGATGTTTTAAAAAATGAAAAAAGAAAAACAACAGATGAGTTTTTAGTTAAGAAAAGAGGACCATTAACCGAACCACCAGACTATAAAAAAATTCCCGAACCTGGATCTGTATCATCTAAAAAACAAGAAAATTTAAGCGATGTAGAGAAACTATTTAAGACATCAAATAAAAATAATGTAAAAAGAAAATCATCTTCTTCTGCAGAAGAGTCAATTTTAAATGAAATAAAAAAATGAAAAATAATTTATTAATTAAAAATTTTATTACCAAAAGATTTTATAATACAAAAAAAAAAAATAAAAATGTTAAAATCAGTTTAAAATTATTAGAATATATTTCAAAAAATATACATAAAGAAAAAAATATTTTTCACTTATTTAATAAAAAATATGAGCTTGATTTCATATTAAAATCTCTTAAAAAGTTTAAAAATTTCAAAACTATTATTGTCATAGGAATGGGTGGTTCGACATTAGGCATTAAGGCCTTTCATTCATTTTTAAAATTAAAAGTAAAAAAAGAAGTTTTATTTTTAGATAATTTGAATAGTTTTAGATTGAAAGAGCTATCCAAGATTATAGATAGAAAAAAAATTTTTTTTATTATAATTTCTAAATCTGGAAATACATTAGAAACTTTAACAAATAAAAATTTTTTTAAAAATAAAATTTCACAAAATAACTCAATCGTTATTACTGAAAAGGGAAATAGCAAACTTAATAAATTTTCTAAAGACAAAAAAATTTTACACATTAAACATAAAAAATATATTGGTGGAAGATATTCTGTTTTGTCAGAGACTGGCATGGTACCTGCTTACTTAATGGGACTTAAAATAAAAAAATTTAGAGAAAATTTATCTAAATATTTTAAAAATAATTTTAAAAAATTTTTATGTGAAAGTTCGTCTATAATTGCACAAAACTATTTATCTAAAAAAATAAATTCTATTATCTTTTTTAATTATTGCCCTCGCTTAAATAATTTTGTGTATTGGAGTCAACAACTAATGGCAGAAAGCTTAGGAAAAAATGGAAAAGGAATTTTGCCAGTTCTTTCAGAAGCTCCTAAGGATCATCACAGTCTTCTTCAACTTTATTTAGATGGACCTAAAGATAAAATTTTTTATATTATTAGTGCGGAAGACAGATTAAATAAAAAGATTGATAAAATAGTTAAAGCTCAAAAAAATGCTTTTATTCAAGTTTTAAAAAAAAAGAGAATTCCTTTTAGAATTATTCACATAAACAACTTCTCAGAATCAACTATGGGTGAGTTATTTTCTTATTTTATTTTAGAAACAGTTTTGATTGCAAATCTTATTAAAGTTAATCCTTTTGATCAACCAGCTGTAGAAGAGATAAAAATTTTTACAAAAAAGAATTTAAGATAATGTACCGAATATCACTTTTGATCTGCCGTATTCTTTAGTAAGTTTTACCTCAATAAGTTTATCTAATTCCTCTTGCTCATTTTCTCTATGAATGACAATTAAATGATTTTTTTTAAAAATTTTTAATTTTTTAATCAATTCTATTTCCTCTTTAAATTCTTTTTCAGCAAAAGGAGGGTCAATAAAAATTATGTCAAATTTTTTATTTATATTTATTTTGCTTAAAAATTTTTTAATTTCATAAGGGTAAAGAAAAACTTTTTTTTCTAGATCAAGTTTTTTCAAGTTTTCTTTTAATATTTCTAATGTTTGAGAATTATTTTCAACAAATGTGACACTGTCAGCTTCTCTTGATAAACATTCAATACCAAAAGAACCTATGCCTGAGTAAAGATCCAAAACAGTTGAGTTTTTTATATTAACATTAATTAAATTTGAATGATGAATAGTATTAAACAAACTTTCTTTGACAAGATCTCTTAAGGGTCTTGTTGATGAAGTTTTTATAAAAGATATTTTTTTTCCTTTTAAATATCCACCTATTATTCGCATGTTAGTTTAAACAACTCTCCATCCAATATCTTTTCTAAAAAAACCATATTTCCAATTTATTTTTCTAATTATTTTAAAGATAACTTTTCTAATTTTAAAAAAACTCTGTCCAGTTGAAGTTATATTCAAAACTCGGCCACCGATTGAAAAATATTTCTTATTTATTATTTGAGTTCCAGCATGAAAGATTTGAGAGTTTTTTTTAAGTAAGACTTTATTTAAATTTTTTATTAATAAATTTTTTTTATATTTTCCAGGATACCCTTTAGTACATAATACAATAGTCATACACTTTCTTTTCTTCCACTTAATTTTTATCTTATTTAATTTATTTTTTGTTGCCAGGATAAAAAGTTTCACTATATCGGTTTTTAATCTCGGCATTATAACTTGACATTCTGGGTCGCCCATTCTGACATTATATTCAATTAAGTAAGGCTCACCATTTTTTATCATAAGTCCTGCATACAAAAATCCCGTGTATGGTTTTCCTTTTTTTTTAAGCGCAGATAATGTTGGCTTAATAATTCTACTTATAATTTTTTTTTCTAAACTGTTATTAATTATCGGAGCTGGAGAATATGCTCCCATTCCACCAGTATTAGGCCCAGTCTCATTTTCACCAACTCGTTTATGGTCTTGAGCGGAGCCGATAAAAGAAAATTTTTTTTTGTCAACTATAAGAAAATAACTAGCTTCTTCACCTTCCAAAAACTCTTCAAGAACTAATTTTTTTGAACTTTTAAATTTACCAGAGAATATTTCATTAGATAAATTTATTACCTCATTTTTAGAATTGCATATAGCAACACCTTTACCGGCAGCTAAACCATCCGCTTTTACAACAAGTGGCATATTATTATTTTTTAAAAAATTTAAAACTTCTGACTTTTTTTTACATATTTTAAAATTTGCTGTAGGGATATTATTTTTTTTACATATAGACTTCATAAAAGCTTTTGATCCTTCAAGTTGTGCGGCATATTTATTAGGTCCAAAAACTCTAATTTTATTTTTTTTTAAGAAGTCAACAATTCCATTTACCAGAGGCTGTTCAGGGCCGACTATGACCAAACTTATTTTGTTTTTTTTTAAATTTTTTAATAGAAATTTAAAATTTAAAAAATCAAAATTTAGATTTGTTGCTAATTTAGCAGTTCCTGCATTGCCTGGAATACAATAAATTTTTGATTTTATTGATGATTCATATATCTTTTGACAAAGAGCGTGCTCTCTACCTCCGCTACCTATTAAAGCAATATTCATATGAAAAATTATATTATATATAATACTTTTATATTATGAATAAAATAAAAGCCAAAATAAAATTTAAACCAAATTCATTTGAGGTTTTAGAAGAAGGGGATCATGTATTATGTGCAGTTTCAAAAAAAGTAATACCTTTAAAAGATTTGGCGTATTGGAACGTCGATCTTCAAGAGGCTTATTTTTCTCCAGCCGAAGTAAAGATTAGGTATGACCAAATAAACAAAAAAGTTGATAAGTAGCTATTTCCAACGATTATGGGTCCAAATCCAATCTCCTGGATTATTTATAATCATTTTTTCAATAATAGAATTAAGTTTTTCAGTTATTTCAAGAATATTTTTTTCAGATTTATCTTCCTTATTGATTTCTAATTTTTCAAAAAATTCTAGAAGAAAATTGCCATCATCTTGTCTTGTAATGCAAACTGGAATTATATCACATTTAAATTTTATAGATAATTGTGCTGGCAAGGTAGTTGTGAGGGCCTTTTTTTTAAAAAAAGATACTTTTTCCCCTTCACTTACTCTTTGATCAACCATTAAAGCTACGCTGTAATTTTGTTTTAAAAAATTAAATGTATGCCTAATACCCGCAACACCTTTTTTAATTTGATTTTTGCAAACATACTTTCGTCTGAAGTATTCCATAAATGGGTTTAAAAATAAGTTATTTAATGGCCTATAAATAGTTGATAGTTTAATTCCTTTTTTAACTATTTCCATAGACATTAACTCAAAATTAGCAAAGTGTCCTGAAATAAAAATTACCGGTTTATCTTTTTTTAAAATTTCATCTAATATTTTTTCATTCTTTATATTTATGTGATAACTTTCCTTATTGAATCTTTTTAAAAAAATATATTCAACAAAAGTCATCGCATAATTAGACCACATTTTTTTAATTATAATATCTTGGTCTTTTTTTTCAATATTTGGAAAAGCTATTTTTAAATTTTCTTTTATTATTTTTTTGGATCTTATTAATGGTCCTATCACCCTAAATAGTAATGAAAATATTTTTCTACTTTGTTTTAAACCAATTATTTTTATAATTAAAAAAAAAGTATATATAAATATTGACTCAATAAAATATTTTAAAATTTTCATTTTATATAACTTTTAATAATTTTTTCAAATTTGTCTTTTTCTTTAATTTGAACTTTAATTGGAAAATAATTTATGTTAAAGCCAAGTTTTTTTAATCTATAATGATCTTTCTCTGTAGTTATTAAATCTAATTTATTTTTATTTGCTAAATTTAACAAATTTTCAATTTCGTTTTTTTTGTATGAGTAGTGGTCAGGGAAAATTTTAGATATGTCAATATTAAGATTGAATTCTTTTAGAGTATCAAAAAAATTTTCAGGATTTCCTATTCCTGCGAAAGCTAAGAATTTTTTATTAATAAAATCTTTTGATAAAACTGGAATATATTTAGAATAAAAAATGTTTATATTTTTAGATATTTTTTTTAATTTATTTTCAAAGTCTTTATTTTCATTTCCGTTTATAACTATAATTTGTGATTTTTTTATAGAACTCAAGCCTTCTCTTAAAGGTCCAGAAGGAATGGTATGACCATTTCCAATTAATTGTTTTTCGTTAAAACACAAAATTTTTAAATCTTTTTTAATCGAGTAATCTTGGTAACCATCATCTAGAATAACAATATCACAATTATTATTTTGCACTTCTTCAATTGCTTTTTGTCTAGATAAATTTGTAAAAAAATTTTTTGCCTTATTTTTGATAAGCTCTATCTCATCATATTGGTTTTTATAAAATTTTTTTACTATTGCAGGATTTTTATTCATATTTTTTAAAATATTATATATTTCTAAAGTTAAAGGTGTTTTTCCAGTTCCACCGATATAAATATTACCTATACATATAACAGGAATATTAAATTTTTTTGTTGTTATTATTGCTTTTTTGATAAGATTGAGAAGTTGAATTAAAATAGATACTGGTAATAAAA
The DNA here is from genome assembly GCA_002171845.1 of Candidatus Pelagibacter sp. TMED203. Taxonomy (GTDB): domain Bacteria; phylum Pseudomonadota; class Alphaproteobacteria; order Pelagibacterales; family Pelagibacteraceae; genus Pelagilacustribacter. The sequence continues at coordinate 18,345 of NHJA01000046.1, read as the reverse complement.
TTAGCGAATAAATATTATAATAATTTTTTTTCCAAAAATTTGGTTTATATAGCTTCATCTTAAAATTATTTTACTAAATTCATCAACGGTTTTTTTTAAAACTTCTGCTCCATAATTATCAATTTTTTTTACTTTATTTTCATCAACTATTTTAGGATTATTTAAATCATCAATTATTTTTAAAGAAATTTCTTTAAAGTTATCTATTTTTTCTGCAACATTTATCTTATTCAAAAATTCATAAACTTCATCAAAATTAGATACATATGGTCCGTGATATATTTTGCACCCAAATCTTGCTGCTTCGATTGGATTTTGACCACCAACAGAAATTAATTTTTTTAATGTAGATTTGCCTATAAAAACACTTTTACAGTATTTAAAATATTGAGTTAGTTTTCCAAAAGAATTAATTAAGAGAATTTCTGTATCACTTTTTATGACCTCATTGTCATTTAAAATTTGAATTTTAATATTAAGTCTTTTTAATTTTTTATAAATTTTATCTATTCTACTGATGTGCCTAGGTATAATTATTGTGACAATATTGTTATGAACTTTTTTAATTTCTTGGTGTGCTTTTACACAAAACTCTTCTTCATTATTATGCGTACTAGCTGCACACCAAACTTTATGTTTATCTAAAAATACTTTATTTATATCATTTAAACTAGAGGATGAATTTGCATCTGTTATAAACTTGAGATTTCCAAAATATTTAACGTTTTTTGCCTTAAGATTTTGTAGATAAATTAATGATTTTTTATTTGATGCCAAACATATATCAAAAGAAGAAAAGATTTTTTCAGCTAAACCTTTAAAAATACTCCATCTTTTAAAAGTCTTTTCTGTAATTCTACCATTCACTAAAATTAAAGGAATTTTATTTTTTGTCAGTTGGTTTATAAAGTTTGGCCAGATTTCTGAGTCGACAAAACATGCTAAGTTTGGCATCCAAGAATTAATAAATTTTTTACTCAAATGCGGTGTGTCTATAGGAAAATATCTATGGACAATATTTTTATCCTCAGAGAAATATTTTTCAATTAATGTTCCTGAACTAATTGTTGTAGTAGTAATAAGAAAATTAATTTTTTTTCTAAGACTTTTCAGCTCTTTTATAATAGGAATAATGCTTGTAATCTCTCCTATGCTTGCTCCATGCATCCAAATAAGAAAAGTTCCTTTAGTTTTTTGAGGTTTGAAATGGGAGCTAAATATTTTTTCTTTAAATCTTACTTTATCTTCTTTTTTAATAAACTTTCTACAATAGATAATTAATAATAATAAGGGATAAAATAAAATTGTTAAGAATTTATAAACTAAAAACATTAAATTTATTTTAATTGTCTTTGATATAGAGACTTATAATCCTCTGAACTATTAATTAAAGACTGGTGATTACCTGAGTCAATTATCATTCCACTTTTTACTAAAAAAATTTTATCAGCATTATGAATAGTTGAAAGTCTATGAGCTATCACCAAAGTAGTCTTATTTTTAGTCAGATTTTTTATTGCACTTTGAACTTTTTCTTCTGACTCAGCATCTAACGAAGAGGTTGCTTCATCTAGTAAAATGATTGGTGAGTTTTTTAGTACAGCTCTTGCGATTGAAATTCTTTGTTTTTGCCCACCAGACAATCTAACTCCATTTTCTCCAATTAAAGTATTATATTTATTAGGCATTTTATTAATGAAATCATCTGCAGCTGCAAATTGACAGGCCTTAACTATTTCTTCATCAGAGGCATTGGGATTAGCATAAGCAATATTATCTTTAATAGAAGAGTCAAATAAAATTACATCTTGACTTACTAAAGCAATATTTTTTCTGAGTGACTCCAAATTAACAGAGTGTATATCTTGATTATCTATAAATATTTTACCTTTTTGAGGGTCATAAAATCTAGGAATTAGTTTAATTATAGTACTTTTTCCTGCACCGCTATGCCCAACAAATGCAGCCATAGTACCCCCTTTAATTTCAAAATTAATATCACTAACCGCCTTTTCTGTAGTCACATCATACTTAAAACTCACATCTTTAAAAATAATATCTGATTTTTTTACTTCAAGTTTTGGTAAGCTAGTATCATTAGCAATTGATATAGGCTCATCCAAAACTGCGAAAACCCTTTTTGCCCCAGCAGCTCCGGAATACAAAACCATATTTATTGTAGCTAAAGACCTAATAGGTTGGTATGCAAGCATCATTGCTGTTAAAAAGGAAAAAAAATTATTAATTTCTAACTCACCCTCAGCAATCAAAACACCTGAAAAAAAAATAAAGCCAGCAATCATTATTCCTGTAAGAATTTCCATTATTGGAGTTGCCCTAATAAGTATACTTTGAATTTTTATTGACTTATCAATCACTGCATCTGTTTTATTTAATGCATTTAAATTCTCTCTTTTTTCTGTTTGAAAAATTCTTATCATTTGTGAACTTCTAATTATTTCAGATAAAAAAGACGTTAGATCCTCAGCCAAAACTCCACTTTCTTTTGTTGCCTTTCCTATTCTTTTTCCAAGAGTTCTAGCTAGAGCTGCTGAAAGGGGCATCATAATAATTGCAAAAAGCGCTAACCTCCAGTTCTGGTAGAACATAAGGGATAAAAGAGCAATTAGTGTAAAACTATCTTTCATAAGATTTAAAATTGCGGTGCTAACCATATTTTGAATCAGTGTAGCGTCATAAAGGATGTTTGAAACATATTTACCAGAATGTTTTTTTTCTAAAGTTTGAATATCAGATAATAAAATCTTATTTGCTAATTGTTTTTGAATTTTTCCTTGTATCCAAGACCCAACTTTAATTACATTAATCCTAGCAAAATATAGAGATAGTCCTTTTGTTGAAAAAGCAATGATTATTAAAATAGGTATTAAATAAGCGTAAGTAGTATCTTTATCTATAAATATTTTTTTAACAGCCGGATCCAACAACCAAGCTATAGCTGCCGTACTTCCCGCTACGACCAAGGATAGAGACAGGGCAAAAAGAAGTCTAGAAAAATACTTTTTTACGTAATCTCTAAAAAGTCTTTTGGTAATTTGAATTAATTCTTTAAATTCCATTTATCCTAGATTCATTAAAATTATGCTAGCAAAAAGTATTAAACCAGAAAAATTATTTAACTTGAAAGCATCCAAACATTTTTGCGGTCTATCTTTACTAAAAATTTTTAATTGATACATTAAAGTTAAAAAATACATAAATACAAAAAAAATTGAATATTTAAAGTTTCCCGTTGCATAGAATAGATAGGTAATAAGAATAATATTTATTGCGTAACATGTTCCTACAAAAAGTTTTAATTTATCTTTAAATTTTATCGAAGTTGATTTATTGCCAATAATCTCATCATCCATCAAATCTTGAGTTCCATAAATCGTGTCATAACCCAATGTCCAAAATATGGCTGATATATATAGTATTCCAATATTTATTGATATATTCCCCATTATCGAAGCCCAAGCCATTATTATTCCCCAATTAAAAGTAAGACCCAAAAATAATTGAGGCCAATAAGTTATTCTTTTCATAAAAGGATATGAAAATGCTAATAACATTGATCCCAATCCTAAAAAAATTGTTAATTTATTAAATTGAAGCAAAATTATAAAAGCAATTAAACATAAAATCACTACGTAAAAAAGAGATAATTCAATCGATATTTTTCCAGAAGCTATGGGTCTGTCTTTAGTTCTCTTAACTTTCTTATCTAAATCCCTGTCAACAATATCATTAAAAATACATCCTGCACTTCTCATTAAAACTGACCCTAAAAAAAACAACATTAAAAATAATAGAAAATTTTTTAAATTTTGGTCAAAGTAAAAAGCATACGCTAAACCCCAACTACATGGCCAAAATAATAGCATAAAACCAATTGGTTTATTAAGTCTTGTGAGGTCAACAAATATTTTTAGTTGATTCATTAGATTTATGATTGTAAATACCAAACACTACCTACATAATCAATTTGATTCGATATGGAAATAGATTACACAGTTACAGCTTTAATGTTTCCTGCCATTCCACTAATTATGACTGTTTATAGTAACAGATTTCATACTTTGAGTGCATTAATCAGGAAACTTCATGATGAATATGTTTTTGAAAAACAAATCCCGCCTGAGTGGGAAAAACAATTACATAATCTTAATGGTAGAACAAATTTGCTTAAATACACAATGGGCTTTGCTTGTTTTGGATTTTTATTTAATATGCTTACTGTTTTCGCACTTTATTTAGATTTTTTAATAGTTGCTAGGTTAATATTTGCTGGCTGTTGTTTGTGTATGATTATTTCTATATTCCTTTTTTTACAGGAAATTAGACTTTCGAATAAAGCTCTCAAATTTCATTTGAGCGATATGAAGTCTATGAAAGATGATCTGAATTAAGCTTTATTTTTTTTACTTGCGTAAGAAGTTTTAAAAGTTTCCAATTGCCAACCTGATAATCTTTTTTGTATTTCCTTAAGATTGTTATTTTTCCAATTTTGAGTAGTATTTTGATTTTTCCAATTTTTTTTTTCTTCATTGGTTCGTCCGCATCCATAACAAAAACCTGAGACAGGATCTGTTTTACAAATACTTATACATGGTGAAATGATTTCTTGACTTTTCATTAGGGCACTAAAATTGCTGGTCCTATTATTTTTCTTGACTCAAGATCTTCATGCGCTTTATGTACATCTTCTAATTTATATTCTTTGAAAATTCTAATCTTTACTTTTCCATATAATATTTTTTCAAATAAACTTTTAGATGCTTCATTTACTTCTTTACCAGTGCTTAAATACTGTCCCATCGAAGGTCTTACAAAAAAAAGACCTTTTGGTTGTAATAATTTTGGAACATCAATTGGTTCTAAAGCTCCAGAGGCATTACCAAAAGAAACCATCATTCCCCTCACCTTAAGAACATTAAGAGATTTTTCGAAAGTATCTTTTCCCACCCCGTCGTAAACTACGTCAACACCTTTATTATTTGTTATCTCTAAGACCTTTTCATCAAAACTATCTTTTTTGTAATTGATTACAAAATCACAACCATTGGTTTTTGCTATATCTATTTTTTCATCAGAGCCAACAGTGCCAATTATTTTACATCCAATACTTTTAGCCCATTGTGTAAAAATTTGTCCAACTCCACCTGCCGCAGCATGAAACAATACCGTTTCCCTAGAGCTAACTTTATATGTTTTGTTTAGTAGATAATAAGTTGTGAGGCCCTTTGTCATTACACTTGCTGCTATTTTATGACTAATTCCATCTGGAATTTTAACAGCAATTTTTTCAGGTATAATTCTTTTTTCGCTGTATGATCCTAATGGAGGCGAAGCGTAAGCTACATTATCACCTTTGTTAAAATTCTTAACATCTGATCCAATTTCTTCGACTACTCCCGCACCCTCCATTCCGATGCCTGAAGGCAATTTTACTGGATACAAACCACTTCTATGATATGTATCTATGTAATTTAAGCCAATGGCAATGTTTTTTACTTTTATTTCATTTTTACCGGGCGAGCCAATTTTAATTTTCGACAATTCAAGAACTTCTGGACCACCGTGTTTTTTAAAAATAATAGATTTTGACATTAGTATTTTGCAAAGTTTCCGTCTTTATAATCTTTAACTGCTTGAAGTATTTCATCTTTAGTATTCATTACAAAAGGCCCTCCTCTAGCAATAGGTTCCTCAATTGGTTTACCAGCTATAAATAAGAATTCAGTTTTCTTGATTGCTCTGACTTTAAGTTTATTTCCTCTTTCTAATAAAATTAAATTTGAGTTACCAGTCTTATAGTGACTTTTATCTCCAATTTTTAACTCACCTCTAAGCAGATAAATAAATGAGTTATGACCTGTAGGAACATCACAATTAAATTCTTTATCTTCGTTCAAAGCTAAATGGAAATAAATCGGTTGAACATTATGATTTTTTTCAGGACCTTCTGCCTTTTCATATTTACCCGCAATCACTTTTACAGTTTTTTCATCGTCTTTATGAACTCCTAGTTCATTAGCTTTAATATAAAGATATTCAGGTTTATTCCCTTTTAACTTTGCTGGCATATTGATCCAAAGTTGAAAACCTAATAACTTTCCTTCTTTCATGGTTGGCATCTCAGAATGAATAATTCCTCTTCCAGTTTTCATCCACTGTACATCTCCAGGTGCCATAATACCTTTTGCACCAGTGCTATCTTGGTGCTCAAATTCCCCGTTTAACATGTAAGTCACGGTTTCTATTCCTCTATGAGGATGTGGTGGAAAGCCAGCAATGTAATCTTCTTTATTCTCAGATCCAAACTCATCAAGCATTAAAAATGGATCAATATACTCTGCTCCAGGAGTACCAATACTTCTTTTTAATTTAACACCAGCTCCATCTGATGCACTGATAGCTTTTAAAATTTTTTTAACTTCAATTTGTGACATATAATAAATATATTAAAAGTTTAAATTTTATCAAGTAGTTGCGATAAGTTACCAATTTCATTTTTTGGGAGATAATCAAGGTTATCAAACTGTGATTTATTTCTATTAACCCAAATAGAGTTATAACCATAGTTACCGCCTCCAGAAACATCCCATGTATTTGCACTTAAAAAAGTTATTTCGTCAGGTTTAAGTTGATATTTTTTAACCGGCATCTCATAAACTTTTGAGTCAGGTTTATAAACTTTTACCTGCTCAACTGAAAAAAGATCGTCAAATAGATTATCAAGGTTATTGCTTTTCACTAATTCATTTAAAAGAGCTGGTGTTCCATTTGAAAGTATAGCGAGTTTTAGGTTTTTTTTCTTCAAATTATTTAAAACATCATTTACCTCTGGATACGGGGATAAAATTTTATAAAGGTTTAATAATTCTTTTTTCATACTCTTATCGATATTAAAAACTTTCATAGATTTATCTAAGCTATCTTCAGTGACTTGCCAGAAATCCTTATGCCTTTTCATTAGACTTCTAAGCCAAGTATATTCAAGCTGAGTAGTTCTCCAAAAATTAGCAAAAGTTTCCCAAGTATTTCCAATTTTATCTTTACATTTTTCTGCAGCTGAGTTTACATCAAACAGCGTACCATAGGCATCAAATACTACAGCTTTTGTATTCATTTTTTATCTAATATTATGAGAACCATCACACAATGGTTGATCATTTGTTTGTTTGCACGTACAGAAAAAAACTTTTTTAGATTGATTTGCTTTATAAACTAATGACTTAAATTCTGTGCCTTTATGCGAACCGTCACAGAATGGCTGTTTTGAACTTTTACCACAAGAACACCAATAATATGATTTTCCTTCAACTACATCTATTCCAATCGGAGAATCTCCTGCTCTTTCACCTTTTCCCACAATAAGCTCCTTTAATTAACCTTATTTTTTTATATTATATAAAATATTTATGAACATTAGATTATATCATCCTAACAGTATAGTTGAAAATACAACAGTATTATTGACTAAGGAACATACTCATTATGTTGTAAACGTAATGCGACTAAAGCGAGGATCTGAAATAAATTTTTTCAACAAAGAAGGAGAGTGGAAAAGTGAAATTATTTTCTTAGATAAAAATAGGGTAGAGGTTAAATTTTTAGAAAAAATCAAAAAAGTAAGTACTTTATCTAAAATTGAGTTAGCAATTTGCTTAGTGAAGAAAAATCCAATGGAAATGATTTTACAAAAAACTACAGAGCTTGGTGTTAGCGGTATAATTCCAGTAGTTTCAGAACGAACTGAAGTAAAAGAATTAAATTATGATAGAGCAAAAAAAATAACTATTGAGGCAACAGAGCAATCTAATCAATTAGTTCCTCCTGAAATTTCCAAAGTTATAAAATTAAAAGATTTCTTAATAAATTTAGACGGATCTACTAAACTTTTATTTGCTGATATTAATTCAAAAGATAACTTAAAAACTGAAGATCTGAAAGATAGTGAATCTCTATGCATTTTAATTGGCCCAGAGGGCGACTTTTCTCCAAAAGAAAGAGAATTGATTTTATCTAGAAAAAATACAATATCTTTTTCACTTTCAAAGAATATTTTAAAAGCAGAAACTGCATCAATTTCTGCCCTAACCTTGATTAATTACTTTTTAAAATTATAAAATTTTCTTAATTATTTTGATAGACTCTTCGATATTGTCATGGTGAGTGATACGATCACTGTATTTTCCATTCTTTAAAAGCAGGATAGGGGAACTGTGGTCTACGGTATAATTCCCATTTTCTGAAAAAATTTTTTGGCTTTTTATTCCCCAAGATTTAGATAGGGTAAAAATTTTCTCTGACTCCCCTGTTATACCAATTATTTGATTACCAAATGAGCTTAAGTAGCTTTTCATTATCTCTGGTGTATCTCTCTCAGGATCAATACTTATAAAAAATACTTTTAATTTTTCTTTTTCTTTCTCAAGTTCATTCATTATGACATTTAGTTTATTTAAAGTAATTGGACATACATCAGGGCAGTTGGTAAAACCAAAAAAAAGGGCAGTTGCTGGACTCTCAAAAGATTTTTCAGTTATGATATTATTATTTACATCTTTTAATGAAAATGATGACCCAGCCATCGATGCGACATATTCATCTTTTTGATTTTGTAAAGATAAAAATATAGGTAACATTATAAATAAAAAAATAATAAAACAACCTGTTATAATTGTTAATGATGTTTTTATTTTCATTAATGATATAAATAATAGATATGTCTAGTTTTATAAAGAAATTATTTGGCACACTAGTAGAAAAACCTTGGGAGGAAAATCAGGCCAAAATTGATGACCATCATCATGGAAAAACATTTAAAGGCTTATCCGCTCAAGTTTCTGCTGTTATTGTAATCTTTGGCGTAAGTACTGTTCTTTTTAGTCTTGTAGTTACAGGTTATCTTTATACTATCCCCGGCGATCAAGATACTATGTTTCTTTTAAGGCCAAACTTGCTTTGGTTTAATACTTTAGTCTTATTTTTAGTCGCTTATATTTTTAGAAAAATTACAAAAGATTTATTAAACAACGATATATCCAAAATTAAAAAAAATCTTATTCAAGTTGGTGGCTTAAGTTATCTTTTTTTATTTGGACAAATATATTTTTGGTTTCACTTAATTCAAAGTGGAAAAGTTGTTTCAACTAATTCCTATTTTACATCTTTTTATTTTTTTACAGCTTTGCATGGCTTACACTTGTTAGGTGGTTTATTATTTTGGGGAAAAATTTGTTCAAAAGTACTTAAATTAGAAAATAGAGAAATTTTAAAAGAGAAAAAAAATGTTGAGGCACTTTCTTTATATTGGACTTTTTTGCTAGTTGTATGGTTAGTGTTTTTTCTAATTATTTATGTTTTTAACGATGCTTTTATAGCTTGGTGCAAATCTATAATCTCGTAAACTTTATTATAAAAATAAAACTAAAACACATCCCAAGACAGCTATAAATATTAATAAGAGGTAAACTGACTTTAGATATTTTTTAATTTCAGGTTTTTTTTCCCCTTTTGAAAAGACTCCCGCTCCTAGTGATATAACTATAAAAAAAAGGAGAATTAATAGAAGTATAGATATTAAAATTCCCAATTTTCCAATCATTTTAAGAAGTTATATACATTTTATAAGACATTTTGTCCCTAGGTTATATTGATCTTTTATTTTATAACCTAATTCATATGTGGACAGGTCTAGTTTTTTTAGGGGTAATAATTGGTTCAATAGCTTTTCATATTTGGACACCTTGGTGGTGGACAGATATCGCCTCAAACTGGAGTAAAATGGATGATACGATTATTTTATCTTTCTGGATAGGTGGAGGAGTTTTTATCTTAGTAGCTTTATTCATGGTCTACTGTATTTTTAGATATAATTATAAAGAGGGGCGAAAAGTTGAGTATAAACCTGAAGATAAAAAATTAGAATTTCATTTAACTTGGTTAACTACTTTAGGTGTAGTAGCTCTTTTAGCACCAGGTCTTCTTGTTTGGAATGACTATATTAAGGTGCCTGATAATGCTCAGCATGTAGAAGTAATGGCGTGGCAGTGGGGCTGGAAATACAGATTGCCTGGAGAGGATGGCAAATTAGGAACGTCAAGCAACAAAATTATTAGTGACTCAAATCCTTTCGGTATAAATTTAGATGATCCAAATGGTAAAGATGACATTATAATAGATAGTAACGAATTACATGTTGCAAAAGACAGACCAGTTAAAATTTTATTGAGATCAATAGATGTTTTACACAATTATTATGTACCTCAATTCAGAGCTAAAATGGATGCAGTGCCTGGAATAGTTAGTTTTTATTGGTTTGAGCCTAATAAAAATGGAGAATATGAAGTTTTATGTGCTGAGTATTGTGGAGTCGGGCATTACGCAATGAGAGGAATAGTTATAGTTGAAGATGAGGAAAATTATAATAAATGGCTCGCAAAACATGAGACATTTTCAAGTTTTGTAGCTAAACAAAAGAATGATAACATTAAAAATAATCAGTTAGCTAAAATTAACAATTTATTAAATGATAAATAAAGTATATTAAAAGAAAAAATGTCAGACGATTTAAACATAAAAAAGAGCTCTAAGATTAAAACGAAATCCTCAAGTGTTTCTGGCGGAGGGACAGACATCGATTACGTAAGACCTGCAGAGTTACCTGAACAGGATCTTTATCATGGTCATAGCTTTATAACTAAATGGATTTTTTGTCAGGATGCTAAAGTAATTGGAATTCAGTATACTCTTACAGCAGTATTTACTGGTGTTGTTGGTCTTATTCTTTCTTGGATGATGAGGATGCAGTTAGGCTTTCCTGATCTCTTTCCATTTTTAACAGCTGAGTCGTATTATCAATTTGTAACAATGCATGGAATGATAATGGTTGTTTATCTACTAACAGCATTATTTTTGGGTGGGTTTGGAAATTACTTAATACCTTTAATGGTCGGAGCAAGAGATATGGTCTTTCCATATGTAAATATGCTTAGTTATTGGATGTTTTTTGTTGCAGTGGTTGTCTTAATGGCAAGTTTTTTTGTACCAGGCGGTCCTACGGGTTCGGGTTGGACACTTTATCCACCACAAGCTATTTTAGAAGGAACACCAGGCTCAGAATACGGAATTTTATTAATGTTAATCTCTCTGTCTCTATTCGTAATAGGTTTTACTATGGGAGGTTTAAATTATGTTATTACAATTTTACAAGCAAGAACTAGAGGCATGACTTTAATGAGAATGCCTTTAACTATTTGGGGAATTTTTACAGCAACAGTATTAGCTTTATTAGCTTTTCCAGCTCTATTAGTAAGCTCTATCATGATGACTTTAGATAAGGTGCTTGGAACAAGTTTCTTTATGCCAACAATCATTAAAGCTGGTGAACTACTATCGTATGATGGAGGTAGTCCTATTCTTTTTCAACATCTTTTTTGGTTTTTTGGACACCCCGAAGTTTACATTGTAGCATTACCGGCCTTTGGAATAGTTTCAGACTTAATATCAGTACACTCTAGAAAAAATATTTTTGGATACAGAATGATGGTATGGGCTATAGTAATAATTGGCGCCCTAAGCTTCTTTGTTTGGGCACACCATATGTATGTGAGTGGAATGACTCCTTGGTTTGGATTTTTCTTTGCTACAACTACACTTATAATTGCCGTTCCAACCGCACTCAAAGTTTATAATTGGATTTTAACCTTATGGAGAGGAAATATTAGGTTGAACACTGTAATGCTTTTTTGTTTAGGTTTTATACTTACTTTTGTGAATGGAGGTATTACCGGAATATTTTTAGGAAATGTTGTCGTAGATGTTCCTTTATCAGATACATATTTTGTTATAGCTCACTTCCATATGGTGATGGGAATTGCTCCACTAATGGTAATCTTTGGAGCCATATACCATTGGTACCCTTTAATCACCGGAAGATTTTTGGATGAAAAGTTAGGTAAATGGCATTTTTGGACTACTTTCTTAGGTGCGTACTCAATATATTTTCCAATGCACTATTTAGGTTTTATAGGTGTACCTAGAAGATATTTTGAAATGTATGATAGCCCTTACGTTACATCAGCGGTAGGTATGAATGAATTTATAAGTGTAGCAGCGTTTATAGTAGGTGCAGCACAGTTTATCTTCTTTTTTAACGTTGTTAGAAGCCTTAGACTTGGTAAACGAGCAGAAAAAAATCCATGGAAAGCAAACTCGTTGGAATGGTTAACTCCTAGTATGCCACCAGAACACGGAAACTTTGGAAAAGAATTACCAGTGGTACATAGATGGGCTTATGATTATAACGTGCCAGGTGCTAAAAAAGACTATATTACTCAAACGACTCCACCTAGTGAAGTTTTAGGGGCAGAAGTAGAAAAAACTTAAATTAAAACAATGACAGATCCTACATTAGATAAATTGCCAGACGGTTTTAAAGGCATGTCTTCTGATATGGGATCAGACCAAACTACTTTCAAAGGTGTTAATTGGGGAAAAGCAATGATGTGGATTTTCTTGCTTAGTGATACATTTGTTTTTAGCTGTTTCTTAGTTGCTTATATGAAAGTTAGAGCATCTGTAACTGAACCGTGGCCTTATCCAAGCGAAGTTTTTGGTTTAGAAGTAGGTGGAGTTCCAGTTCCTCTACTTTTAATTGCTATAATGACATTTGTTTTAATAACTAGTAGTGGGACAATGGCGTTAGCTGTTAAGTTTGGTTATGAAAAGAATAGAAAAATGTGCGGTCTATTTGTTTTATTAACGGCTATAGGCGGATTAACATTCGTAGGAATGCAAGCGTTTGAGTGGTCAAAACTAATTTTTCATGACGGCGTTAGACCTTGGGGAAATCCTTTTGGCGCAGAACAATTTGGAGCTTTCTTTTTTATGATAACAGGTTTCCACGGAACCCATGTATCTATAGGTGTAATCTTTTTGTTCATTTTTGCTAGAAAAGTTTTCAGGGGAGATTTTGATACTGGAAGAAGAGGTTACTTTACAACAATGAAGTCTAATTACGTAGCTATAGAGATATTAGGTCTTTATTGGCATTTTGTTGATTTAGTTTGGGTATTTATATTCGCTTTCTTTTATTTATGGTAATATAAAATTATGAACGATACAAAAAAAGAACAATCAACTACTCATAAAATTGGAATATATCTATGGATATGGGGCCTATTATTTGTGCTCAGTTTTTTTTCCTATATGGTTGATTGGTATAATTTTCAAGGTTTATTGAGATGGTCTTTAATATTAATATTTATGTTTTTAAAGGCTGGATTAATTATGGCTTTTTTTATGCATTTGTTTTGGGAAAGATATGCTTTAGTTAATGTGCTTTTATGGCCAATGACAGCTATAGCTGGTTTTTTATGTTTAATGATAGCAGAAGGAAAATACACAGTCTTTACAAGACTGTTTTATTTTTTTACGGGAGGATAATAATAAAATGGGTGGTTATAATTTAGTTGCTGGTTTTTTGATATTCTTTTTTGTATTTATTTATTTTGTTTGGTTTGGAACTTCATTAAAAATTGAAAATAATAAAGATAAAGAGGATAATATCAAAATNAATCCTTATGATAAACTTCCTATGCACAGAAAGCTTATTGATAAAAAAAATAAAAAAATAGGAATTTTTGATTTAGGCAACCACATTCTTATTGTTGGAATTATATTGTTAGCAATTTTTATTGCTTTAAATGTAGATTAATCTTGTCACATAATTTAATAAAAAGAAGAAGCACTTCCTTTAACTTAAAATCTTATATTAGTAGTNTTTGGTTATTAATGAAACCTAGCGTCATGTCGCTTGCAATTTTTACATGTGCTGTCGGACTTTTAACATCTGGCTCACCCATAAGCATAACAGACTCAATAATAGGAATAATTTTAGTTGCAGTTGGAGCGGGCGCAGCAGGTTGCCTAAACATGTGGTACGAAGCTGATCTAGATGCGTTAATGTCTAGAACGTGTTTAAGACCTATACCTACTGGGAAAATTAATAAAAAAGAAGCCTTAATTTTTGGAATATTATTAAGTGCAGTTTCAGTTTTAGGACTTAACTATTTTGCAAATTTTTTATCAGCGTTTTTACTTTTGTTTACAATTTTTTTCTATCTTTTCGTATATACAATTTGGTTAAAGCGAAAAACTCCTCAGAATATAGTTATAGGAGGAGCGGCAGGTTCATTGCCACCTGTTATAGGTTGGACTATAGCAACTAATTCAATTTCCATCGAACCATTATCATTTTTTCTTATAGTATTCTTTTGGACACCATCACATTTCTGGGCTTTGAGCTTATATAAGGCAGATGATTATAAAAAAGCTAATATACCTATGCTTCCATTGACTGATGGAGTGAAAAAAACAAAAGTTTATATATTTATCTACTCTATATTGATGATACCAGTTGTAATTTTTCCGTATATTATAAATTTTTCTGGATTAATTTACCTAGTTCCCGCCTTAATACTAACAATTTATTATAATTTTATATGTTTTGAACTTTACAAAAGTACAAGAAACAAGCCTATTTTAAAAAAGGCTAAGAAAATTTTCGGCTACTCAATTTTGTATCTGTTTTTGATTTTTGTATTATTCTTGATAGATAAAATTATTTAATGAGATATTTTAGCACCAGAGATAAAAAACTGAACTTCAGTTTTAGAGAAATTTTTTCAAGAGGATTAGCGCCCGATGGAGGCTTATTTATTCCATCAGAAATCAAAAAATATAGTNATTCNGAACTGAAAAGTCTTCAGGATTTATCTTACACAGATCTTGCAACAGAAATTATATCGAATTTTTGTTCACCCGACCTTGATAAACAAAAATTAAAAATATTAGTTTCTAAAGCTTATAATAACTTTGCCACAAAGGAAGTTGTAAAAATAAAAAAGGTCGGGGATATCTATTTGCTAGAATTATACCATGGCCCGACTCTTGCTTTTAAAGATATCGCTATGCAAGTAATTGGTAATTTATATGATGAATTAAATATAGCTGATAAAAAAAAAGTTAATATAGTAGTGGCAACTTCTGGTGATACTGGTTCAGCAGCAATTTCAGCTTTAAATGACAGAAATAATATTAATGTCTTCGTATTACACCCTCACAATAAAATTTCTAAAACTCAAAGAAAAATTATGACCACTATTGGTTCTACTAATATATACAATATTGCTATTAAGGGAAATTTTGATGATTGCCAAAAAATTGTAAAAGAAATGTTCTCAGATAATAGATTCAGAGAAGAAATCAATATGTCAGGGGTTAACTCAATAAACTGGGCAAGAATTATTTGTCAAATTGTCTATTATTTTTATACTTATTTTAAGTTATCAAAAAAAACTAACTTTGCAGTTCCTACCGGTAACTTCGGAGATATCTATGCTGGGTATGTGGCAAAAAAAATGGGATTACCAATGGGCAAACTAATAGTAGCCACAAATCAAAATGATATTTTGACAAGAACAATTAATTCTGGCGAATACAAACTAAGTGAAGTTAAATCAACTTTAACACCAAGTATGGATATTCAAATTTCAAGTAATTTTGAAAGACTTCTATTTGACATATCTGAAAGAAGTGAAAAAAAAGTTATTAATTTAATGAATGATTTGCAAAATCAAGGTTCTTTTTCTTTAGAGGAAAAAGCAGTAAATATAATTAAAGATATTTTTGATGCTGAGGCCATTGATGANGATGAGACTATAAGAATAATCAGAGATTTTTTTAACAATTTTGGTTTTATATTAGATCCACACACTGCGACTGCTGTAGGAGCTTCCTATAAGGTAAAAAATAGTTTATCAACTGTTGTTCTTGGAACAGCGCACCCTTATAAATTTGCCGATACTGTTAAAATAGCAATTAATAGAGATGTATCTACTCCTAATCAAATAGCTGAATTGCCAAAAAAGAAAGAAAAATTTGATATACTAGATAACAACTTACAAAAAGTTAAAAACTATATTTTAGAAAAAATACAATGAAAATAAAAGTAGGGGACAAGTTACCAAGTTCAGAATTATTTTATCTTGACGAAGATAACATACCTAAAAAAATTGATATTTTAAATTTGTGCAAAAGTAATAAGACCATAATATTAGGTATGCCAGGAGCATTTACTAAAACATGTTCAGCTATTCATCTACCTGGATATGTCAAAAACTATGATTTAGCTTTAAAAAAAGGAATAACAAAAATTATTTGTATAGCTGTAAACGATCCAAATGTTATGAAAGCTTGGGGCGAAAATCAAAATGTTGAAAAAAAAATTCTTATGGCTGGAGATCCTTTCCTAAAATTTACTAAAGCTATCGGAGCTGAAGTAGATAAATCAGCAAAAGGATTAGGGATAAGATCAAATCGATATACAATGCTTGTAGAAAATGGTGAAGTAAAAAGAGTTGAAGAGGAGAANGAGACTGCTAGTTGTGAATTATCCTCTGCNGAAAATTTCTTAAAAAGTTTATAAATAGCTATCTATTTTTTGTTTGTAAAACAGCTAACCCGTCAACTAAATTATTAAATTTATTTTCTGCGTGAGCCTTTACCCATTTCCAATTAACTTTGTGTTTCTTACAGGAGTCATCTAATTTAACCCAAAGGTCTTTATTTTTAACAGGTTTTTTATTCGAACTTTTCCAATTATTAATTTTCCATTTCTTAATCCAATCAGTAATTCCATCTTTTACGTATTTAGAGTCAGTATAGATAGTTATCTCAGATTTCTTTTTAATTTTATTTAAAGCCATAATTGGAGCTATAAGTTCCATTCTNTTATTTGTNGTATTTTTNTCACTTCCAAAAATATTTGATTGATTTNATTTATCATCNAAAATAATTGCTGCCCANCCNCCTCTNCCNGGATTTCCAGAGCATGCTCCATCAGTATAAATCTTATATTTCATTAAAAAAAATAATCCTCGTGTGTCTTTGCATTTTTNTGAAATTCTAATCTTTTCAAATATTCCATTGGATCTTTTACCTTAACCATGGCACCTTCTACTGTATTTAGAGAGTCAAAAACTCTAGTAAGTAAAAATCTTAAGGCTGCTCCTTGAGATAAGACTTTAATACTTTCTTTCTCTTCATTGCTTATNTTTCTTATTTGATTATAACCATCAATAAAATTTTTAGCTTTAGTAACATTAAAACTTAAATTANTTTTAGGNCCATCGAAACAAAGNGCNTTAAANCATATTGCAATTTCAAATGCATAAAAGTCATTACAAGAAAANTAAAAATCAATTANTCCACTAAAATTATTTTCTTTAAAAAAAATATTATCATGAAATAAATCNGCATGNATNATACCTTTGGGCAANTTTGTNGGCCAATTTTTTTCTACATCAGNTAAATTNTCTTCAATAAGTTTAGGNAGATCTTTNTGAATNTTAATACATTTATCTTTTACTTGATCAAATATTTTTCTCCAAGANTTTACAGACAAATCATTTCNTCTTTNAATTTTAAGNTTTTTTGTTAATTCATGCATTTTTGCAGTTTCNATTCCAATTGATTTACAGTTNTTAGGACTTAAATTNATTTTAGGTCNNCCTTCTATAAAACTTACAATCATCAANTTTTTATNATTAAAATNTGNNATTGGATTTTTATNTNTATTTAATATTGGTTNAGGACATTTGAAACTAGANTTATTTAATGANGNCATTANANTNGAAAANAAAGGAAGNTCNTCTTTTTTTACTCTTTTTTCATAAATAGTTAANATATATTTTTTTTTATNTACCNATATAAANAAATTAGAGTTTTCAATTCCNTCCTCAATACCTTCAAATTTNTCTAANTTTCCTATTGAATAATTAGANAAGATTTTTTCTATATTTNCTTGATNTAGTTTTGTATAGACTGCCATTTTANTTTAAATCTTTAGGTANCTTNAATTTTACTTTTTCTTCAGCAACAATTANTTCTTCNAGTNAAACTTNACAATGTTTTTTAATTTCTGAAATAAGATTTTGAACTAANTGTTCAGGAGCAGANGCNCCNGAAGATATNCCNATATTTTTAGAATTNTTAATTTTNTCTATTGGTAATTCTTTTCCAAAATGNATTANNTCTGCATTATNACAACCAGCTTTTTTAGCNACCTCAACTAATCTNACAGANTTAGAAGAGTTCCTGCTACCAATNACAAAAAACATATCACAATTTGGNGCAATTTTTTTAACNGCTTTTTGTCTGTTNGTTGTTGCNTAACATATATCTTCCTTAATTGGCTCTTTTATTTTAGGAAACTTGCCTTTAAGTTTTACAATAATTTCAGCGGTATCATCTACTGATAAAGTAGTTTGA
>NHJA01000045.1:0-7579 GCA_002171845.1 Candidatus Pelagibacter sp. TMED203 | reverse complement strand
TTTTAAACGAACAAAATAAATCATTTACCCTTAAAGCATTTGATAACGATAATTCGGATAATAATTACAAATTTAATGGATTTATAGAATTATCAACTGGCACAACAGTACCGATAAATTCTTATGCTATCGATAAAGTTACCCATGGTAATGATGGTTTAAGTGTTGTTTTAAAATTAAATACTCCATTACCAACTAATATAAATGTACTAAATAATACTTTTAATGTTGTTAGAAACTGGCAAGAAACTCAAAGAGAACAAATATATTTTGTAGATAAAGATCAATTAGCTGATGGTGGTCAACGAGGATTAGAAATAGATTTAGGTTTTTTACCAGAATCAAGTAATTCAAATGACACAAATGAGTATAGAAATTATAACACAATCGTATCATCATCTGGTGAAAATTTAATAAATGATATAAACAATGATAAAAAAGATATTAATTTAAATATTGATTTTTCTGATTTTAAAAATCATGTGTTCTTTGGATCAGCTCAGAAAAAATTAGAAAATTTTAAGGATAAGGCTGTAAAGCTAGAAGGACTTTATTTTCAATTGTCATCATCATTATCTATATCAAGTAGTTTAGAAACCAAAGAGCATCGTAAAGATTTATTTAAAAAGATAAGACAAGAAAAAGAAACTTTTACGGTTTATGAAAGATTTATGTACAATGATAATCAATCCACTACTATAAACTCAGCACCAGGATTAGGTGCAAACTTAGCTGGTAATAATTTTAAAAATTCAACAACACAAAATTATCAGATATTATCTGGTAGTAGTGCAGAGGGTTTTGANAAACTACATACTAAAACATTNTCCGATTCTAATCTTCATTTATTTACAAATAAATTTNATGTAGANGATCCACCATTTTTTAATACAAATGATTTTGTATATCTAAGCTTTGTATTNAAAAATACTGGTAGTTTAGAACAACTTCATATAAGTGGTGGTCAACATAATACGAGTATGTTAGGAGATCCTAAAAATGGATATCAATATAAACGAAGTTATAGAATACCTTTTAATGCCTTTAGTGGTTCTGCCATATCTAATTCAGCACCAACCGGATCACATTTTAAACGATATGTATTTAAATCACAGCAGAATTATTTTAGACCAGAGGAAAGTGAAAAAGATATTTTTCCAATTAGTGATTATACTGCTACCTCAACAAAATTTGAAATACTAAGTGGTTCTAATATAAGAAAGGCTTCGACAAGTGGTAGCATCGGTGATGGTTTNGCCTANGGNATCAGAGANAGTTCAGGTCAACAGACACAGCAGATTTTTCCAAATGTGGTTGATCAAAATAATTTATCTAACACATTTAATTTTATTACAGGTTCATTCTTACCACAAGGTGATTTATTTCCTATTTTTATAAATACAGGAATAAACGAATCACACTTTACCGATGTTCGTATATCTTATAAAGATCCAAGTAATGTTCATCCATTTAACAATGTTTACAGACCACCGAGTGGTAGTTATGGGGGTTCTGATGAATGGAACAGTTGGTATACAAATGCTTTAGCAACTGCTTCTTTATATGATACAAATAATGTACACTCGTTGGTAAATAATCTACCATTAAAATTGCGTAGTGATGATGATCATGTTGTTCTTAGAAACTTTGTTCATATGCTAGGAGAACAATTTGATCTGTTGAGAAACTATATTGATAATTATCACAACTTTTATAAGCTAGGATATACTAATCCAAGTTCAATGCCACCAAATTTAATGCCGATATTAGGCGATAGTGTGGGGTGGGAATTATTAAATACTCAAAAAAATACTTCAATAGAGGATTATGCTACAAGCACGGCTGGTGATGAAGTTGGTATACAAAATGTAATTAATTCTACTTGGAAAAAGATTTTAAATAATTTAATTTATGTGTATAAGGTAAAGGGTACGACAGAATCTATAAATAGTTTATTAAACCTTTATGGATTTGACTCAAGTGGATTTCAAATGCGTGAATACGGTGGTTCAACAGCTGAACACAATCCAACTATCATCACAAATGATTCTCAAGATTTTTTAGAGGGTATGAAAAATATTAAGGGTAATGTTTCTTTTATAAAAGAAATACAACCATTTCCAATGATGAATTTTAGAGGGACAAATTCATTGGGTATAGATTGGTGGAGAAACGATGCTGAATCAAATGGTGTTGAATTTGTTTTTAATGCTGATAGATCAATAAATAATCAAACTATATTAAGATCAAGTGGTTCTAATGAAGATTTGTGGGATTTAAGATTAATACCATCGGCTTCATCTACCACTACTGCTAGTTTAGAATTTAGATTAAATTATTCAGATAGTGGTTCTACTGCTATGGCTACAAATGCCATATCAATGTCATCACCTTATAGTGGAGAGTTTACATCTGGTAAGATATGGAATGTGTTTTTACAAAAAAATGTTGTTACTGGTTCTAATCAACATAATCAATTTACACAGTCATATCATATGTTTGTTGCTCGTAAAGATGATGATAAGATAAAAGATGTTAGTTTTATTAGTATGTCATCTGATCAAGTTAGTGTAGCATCATCTTCTCATGCCAATTATAACTTTGGTAATCAAGATGTATCTAAGATTTCTAATAATTTATTTGTAGGAGAAGGTTTATCAGGATCGTTATCAGAACTTAGAACTTGGAACGCTTATGTCAGTATGTCTAAGTTTAAACAACATACGATAAATTATCAGAGTATCGTTGGTAATAAGATAACATCATCAGTTGATGATATAATTTATAGATATAAATTTGATGAGAACATAGTTGATTGGTCAACNAATCCNGNTTCTGCNTCATTAAAATTACATGATGCTAATTCAACANAAGGNNANGATTANTCTATNTTGATATCNTCNCAANATAATTTTAATTANNCAACTACNATGACAGAACANNCNTTTTATANATTAGNNNTNAAAGGTACTGATAAATTACCAAATGATAATCAAACAAATTTAACTCCTGTAATGACAATAGCTGGTGAGTTAAGTGCCGATGCTGATGTATTGGGAGAACCAACTGATGCTTCTGGTCAAATTGAAAGACAGTTTACAAATCAATTTGGTAGGGATATGTCTTATGTAAATGCAATAGATTCATTCGTAGTTAATCAATTACCTGATTTTAGAGTAGATGACTTTATTGGAGATCCTGACGAACAAGATACTGAAACTTATGAGGATTTATTAGATTTAAGAAAATCGTTAATAGGAGATACACGAGTATCAGTTGATGTTGAGGCAAATATACGAGCCGCAGAGGATTTATTAACTGATGAAGTTAAGGATACGATTGAAATAATGACTCCAGCAAAAACTAACTTTGAGATGTTTTATGATGTAAAGAACGATACTCTGTTTAGATCAAAGCTTGGTAAGAATGCTAAAATACAAACTCAATTAAATCCAAACAAAGCTATTGGTTTAATTGATGCTGGAGATTTTGATGAACCAACTCCTACAGGATTTGTAAACAATAATTTAAAGATTGGCACGGTAGACGCTGATCAATGGGATGAACCAAAGACAACAGGATTTGTAAACAATAATTTAAAGATTGGTACAGTAGATGCTGATAAATGGGATGAGCCATCATTAACTTCTTTTGTAAATAATAAAGTCAAAGAGGGTAAGATAGACGCTGATCAATGGGATGAACCAACATTAAACGCCTCATATGAATCTTTTACGAGTAACACAAAACTAAATTACATAAATTTAAATGATTCAGAACAACAAGATGTTTTTTCTGTAACACCAAAAGTTGGTTCACATGATATGAGTCAGGCATTCTTAGGACCTAAAAATCACATAGGTAAAAATCAAGGCACTGGTATAAATAATAGATTTTTTATATCACCTAATCCTGGTGTTCTTGGTAATTTCAATACATTTAAATTTGAAAACAGATTTACATTTAAGATGGTAGGTGATAGCGAAAGATTTGCTAATTCACAGAGTATTCATGATAATTTTGATTCATTTAGAGAAAGAAATTTTGTTGATCAAAATCATGTTGCTAACTTTCAATACAAATCCTTTTTTGGAGCTGGAGCTGCTGGTGGAGCTTTAAAACCTGGCAGAATGGTTGGTAGGACAAGATTTTATAGTTCATCTAATGGTGAGATATTTTATCCATCTAATCATTATATACATGCCCGTACAAGTAAAGATAGATTATTAAAATTAACATATCTTGGTACACAACATGATGGGAGTAATCCAACTCAAGATCCTATTGACAGAGATCCTAATCCTAAAACTCCGGCTTATGTTATAAGAGTTGGTGGTGCTGATACTGTACAAAGAATTAAAGTTGAAAGACCTATCTCAGTAACTCAAAGAGAAATAACTATAAAAGCTAGTGGAGATAATGGGGCTTTTACTTTTGAATTATTTAAACGAACAACATCATTGGGTTCAGTTGAATTACATACGAGAGGTAGTGGTGGACTTAATAGACAAGGAAGTATATCATTTGGTATAACGGGTAATATAAGAGATTATAATTATAAAATAACACCATCAACAAGTGGACATTCAATTAGTAATGCCAGACCAGTAAAAGAAATAATAGCTGGAAGACCACCAAGAGCACAAGGTTCGATAACAAAAAGAAGACAATTAGATGGTTCATTGATTGGAACATTTACACAAATTCGTGGAGATTTTTCCATAAGAGTAAGACTTAGGGATTAAATTAAATTGAATTTTTTTTATTCGGTATATTTATTAACATATAGGAGTAAATCAATATGGGTATTTTAGACAACGATACAGTAATTGTCGATGCCATTTTAACTAAATTAGGCAGAGATAAATTAAGACAAGGACAACCACTTGGTATATCCCAATACGCTTTTGGGGATACGGGTGTTGATTATAATTTATACAATCCTGATCATCCATCAGGATCAGATGCTTATGGTTCAGCAATAACGGCTTTACCACAACTAGAGGCAGTACCCGATGATGATGTTTTCATGAGAACAAGATTGTTTGGAACGGGTGAAAGAGGAATACAAAATTATGGATTTATTGATTTGCCCGATGGTTTAACAAGAAGTATATCTTCTATACCTGGTGGTATTGAAAGTACAGCGATTGTATTAAGACCAAGAGTTTTTTCTTCTGGTACAGAATTAACAGATAGCTCTTTTAAATTTACAATATTAGATCATAGAGGATTGAGAGCGACAATTGGTGGCAACTCAATAGTCGGTAATGCTTTTAGTTCTGTAGATCCTGATAAACGATCAGCAGTTGGTACTGAGTTACAACTAAATGCTCAATCTGGTCAAATATCAAGACAAGTAACAAGAACGGTTAGGATAGAATTGGAAGGTGATGGTGCCGCTCCTGTTCAAGCTACCATAACGGTTGAAGTAAACAATACCGTAGATAGTGGTACTGTTGGTGATGGTTAAAGGATAAGATATGAAACAATTTAATTTTGCAGAAGATGTAGTATCAACCGAGATAACAGTAACCGATGGTTTTGGTGACGGTGGATTAGGTATAATCAATGGAGTAAATTTAGTATCTTCATCTTTATCTGCTGCTCAAAAACAATATTACTATAATTTACAGTACAATTCAAAAGATCATGTATCTTTATCATATGGTCATATAGGTGGAAGTGGTAGTGAAGAACAATCTACAACCGTAGAAGGTACTACTAAAGCTGTTTATGGTCAGTTTTATAACTTACTTGAAACTGATAGAACAAAGATTAAAAATAATACAGGATTTATTATAAACAATGCTACTGCATCCGATGCTTATTTTCTTGTAGCTGAAAGATTACAGATGAAAGATAGGTTAAATCCTGGAACATGGACACTAACACTATCTGGATCATCAACACCTGGTTCTGGTTCTACATTAAACTTAACAGATAATAGTAAGACAACTGATGCAACTGCGGCTCCTTTTGGTGAAAGATATTCAATCCAAGTTGGTACTGCCGGTGCCGTTACCGATACTACAGAACATGGTCATTTTTATCCTGATGCTGGTATAATGGTATTAAGTGCTGATCAGATGTCTTCAAGTTTACCTGGTAAAGTTGCATTTAAAGAAGCAGCTATAGCTCCTGCTTTGGCAACACAAGGAAATGGTTTTACTGCTGATCACAGAGTTAATACTGCTGCCGATAACGCACACAAATTTTCTGTTGCTCTTCAAAAAGGTAGTTTAACATTGAGATCAGAAGAAAAACAATATATTTATGATTATTTCTGTAGAGCTAAAGCTAACGAATTTAATTATTCACAAAATCTAACATTTTGGAGTGGTTCACAATATAATATTCGCCACACCGATATGATTAATAATCCACAGGTCTATATAACCGAAGTTGGGTTATTTGATGACACTGGTGAGCTAATGGCTATCGGAAGATTGAGTTCTGCTTTGGAAAAGAACTTTAGTTCAGAAGCAATTATAAAGGTTAGGCTAACTTATTAGTGTCATGGGATGTTTAAAAATCTCACCGATGAAAACAGAAATATTTACGATTTCGTATCTAATAAGACATATAATCTAAATCAATCATCTGTTACTCGATATGCTTTTATATCGGGATCATCAAACGATACTTTATCAACAAATTATAATTTTGCTAGGATAAATTTATATCTTAGTGGTTCTGATTATACAACTCATACCAAAAAATATAATACATTTCCAACTGTGGGTAATCAATTGAATAGTGATGATATGTTCTTTGATAAATTTTATATTAGTGGTTCTGTTGTATCTATACCACAAAATGAATTTGGAGATAGGATAAAACCAGGATCGTTTACATTAACAGATGATACAACGGGCGCTATAATTAAAGATGATCTTAAAGGAAATCTTTTTGGTTCAAATGCTTCATTTTCACAATCAGCAGCAACATCACTATCATCATCTGATAATTACATAGGAAATATATTTTATGATGTAGGTGTTTTTGCCATCACGGAAACGGCTTCATTTGATGGAACAAATAATTATTCGGATGTTACTTCTGGTAATTACACCGTTAGATACAAAGGAGTTCATGAGATATCAACATATGAATATGTTTGTAATGCTGCATCAAACGAATTTAATCAAACACAAAACGAGACTATATTTAAACCAGGTGGTGCTGGTAAATTAAAAGATCATCTAACTGGTAGTTTGTTTCCAACCTATATTACAGAAGTGGGATTATATGACGATGCTGAAGATTTAATAGGAATAGCTAGGTTATCACAGGCAATACCAAAATCACGAAAGATACCGATGAGATTTTTCGTGAGAATGGATTATTGATATATTTATAGTTGTATAAACCTTTTTAGGAGAAAACAGATGTTAAAGAAAATTATAATGGGCTTATTATTGGTCTCATCTTTGTTTGGTGTTGACTTAATTAAAAAAGAAGCTAAACAATCGGATGGTAAGAAAACAAAATTCTTTTCAGGACCAAAGAGTTTATTCTCGTTTAGGTTTGCTGATAAATTTTTTAAATATTCAACAGCATATGCTAGTTTTAGCTT
>NHJA01000044.1:0-25809 GCA_002171845.1 Candidatus Pelagibacter sp. TMED203 | reverse complement strand
TTTTTCTGTAAGCACAGCCATATCTCTTTGTATATTTACAAGATCGACTGTTTTAATTTTTTCTATCTCTGCTCTGTTGCCGTTGATTGTGTCTGTTAGATTAACAATGTACTTGACGCCTGTAAATGTTCCGACTAGCACTGAAGCTACTACGGGCACCATAACAATATTTTTTTTTAATAGATCTGCTAAGTTCATACGACTACCAAATTTGACCGTGTAATTGATTTAATTGCTGACAACGTGGACAAGATTTTTTAAATCTAGCTACGTGCACTGCACATTTTTCAATAACTTTATTTGGTTTAAACCAACCTTTGATTTTTTTCCAAATTTTTTTAATCATATTTCCTCCCATATAATCTTCATATGTTTTTATCACAATATCATTACATATGTAACAACTACATTGATTGCATTTACGACCACAATGACAATCGTGTTTGCATTCGAAACAAAACGTTCTCATTTTTTCTTTTCTTCTATTTCATAGAAAAACTTATCGGTATCTTCTGTACGCCAAGCTCTACTATCCTCTACGTTCCACTCGTTTGTTTGCACTTTCCAATCAGGAATATTATCTTTTACTGTAAAAGAAGGAATGTCCCATATACATCGATTGTTTGGTTGTGCTGCAAAATTGCCGTCGTCTAACGCAATAATGTGTGCGCACTTGTGTTCGTGCGGTATCTCTGAATGATCAGTGTCGACTATGTTACTCTCTGGATGTGCAAAGTCAACAGTAAATAAATATTTTCCCGGATGCCATTTTTTATCTTTGCCAATATACTTACCAGCTTGTCCATCTAAGATATCCCAATTAGTAATAGCAGGATAATAACTAAAACAATTCCAGAGCTGAAGCTCATCAAGTCTACGTTGAGGAACATCCTTAGCCTTAAATCCACGTTGTATAAAAGCTGTGATAGGTAATCTATAAAAGATTGCACCATTTTCCATAATCGCGTGCCAAAGAATTGATTTACCTGTGATAGCTGACATGCCGAAGATAATACAGTCTTCAACTTCTCCATGATGAGCTTTAAGATCATATAAATATTCTCTTCTAATTTGTGCGTATGTTACAGGAATGTTTGCATTCAAGTAAGCCATGGCACATTATAAAAAGATTGCCCCTACGATAATACCAGCTACAAAACAAACGATTTCTCTTCTGTTATGTAATTGCCATACCATAAATTTATCTANNTATTTTTTAACCATNTTTCCTCCTAGTGTATGTCNCCCCAGTTTTTACCGGATTCATAGTCTACCTTGTTAGGTATCTCTAAGTCAACTGCTGATTCCATAACTTCTTTAATTAATTTAGCTTGTTTATCATTTTCTACAGAAATATCTAGTTCATCATGTATTTGTATGTGAGGTATAATACCTTCCTTATACAAGTCTAACATAGATTTTTTAGTCATGTCTGCAGCTGATCCTTGGATTAATTTATTTAATGCTTTGTATGTATATGCACGTTTAATACCTGGACCATGTTCTTGNACTGCTTGTTCAAATGGTAAAGCTTTGTGCATACCAAAACTATTTGGTTCCCATAAATGGAAACGACAAAGTCTACCAAGTAATGTACGTATCTGTCCTCGTTGTTGTGCTCTATTAGATACACTTTTCATTAGTGTTCTAACAAAAGGTACTCTGTTATGGTAGACAGAAAATAATTCTTCTGCTTTGTCTTTTGATACACCAAGCTCTGCTTGTAGTTTAGCTTTACCCATACCATAAAATAAACCCAGGTTAATTGTCTTAGCT
The DNA here is from genome assembly GCA_002171845.1 of Candidatus Pelagibacter sp. TMED203. Lineage (GTDB taxonomy): Bacteria > Pseudomonadota > Alphaproteobacteria > Pelagibacterales > Pelagibacteraceae > Pelagilacustribacter. The sequence goes on along the minus strand of NHJA01000044.1, from coordinate 24,033 downwards.
TGGTCTCTTGGTATCTGTGCCATCTTTGCAACGATAGTATGAAAGTCTGCATCTCCTTCGTTGTATGCGTCTTTAACATTAAAGACACTAGAGTCTTGATCTAAGGATGCATAGTGCACTACNAGTCTNGGTTCTTGTTGACTGTAGTCAAAGCATCCCCACTCGCAACCCGACTCAGGTATAAAGAGGGATCTGATCAAAGGACCTAAGTCTTTGTTGCGCGCAGGAATTTGTTGTAGATTAGGATTNGAATAAGAAAATCTTCCGGTNACTGTTCCTCCACTGTCAGATCTAATTTGATTTATATCTGCGTGTATTCTACCTTTATATTCGTATTTAATAATTGTATCAATGAATGTAGTATGTGCCTTGTTAATCTCTCTAGCTTTTGCTATACACTTAACTAAAGGATGTTCATGAGAAGAAAGAAAATTTTTAGTAAATGATGGAGAATTTGTTTTGGCGGTTAAGTCNTANGGTAGGNNNAGTTTTTGAAAAACTTTCTCNATACTNCNTGCTGCCCATATTTGAACATCTACTTGTGTTTCTTTTTCTACTTTGTGTAATAGTTCTTTTTCTTGTTCAGCTAATTGTTTCTTTAATTTGTGAGCGCCTTCTACATCTACACGCACTCCTAAAAAACGCATATCAACGAGGCAAGGAAAAAGTTGTGTCTCTAAATCAAAAATAGATCCTAGNTCCTGGTCGCTTAATTCTTTTTGCATGACTCTCCACAAAGCTAACGTTAACTCTGCATCACGTTCAGCGTAGTTACCAACATACATTGCTGGCATCTTCCACATGTCTGCTTTAGGATCTAGTCCCCATTCTTTTGCAGCTGCAACTAATTCTGTTTCGTTTTTACCTCGACCACAATANTCCCAACCTAAAGATCCNAGATCATATCTAAATCTATTTTCATTAACTAATGATGCAGCAATCATAGTGTCNTATAAATTTCCGTTTAATTTTATTCCCATCGAACGAATCCAACACACGTCGTACATTGCATTATGAAAAACTTTGTCTGCCGGACATTCGCAAATGTCCTTAAACCATTGTAAAACCTTGCTTTTTTCAAGGTTACCACCGCCTTCGTGATCGAAAGGAAAGTATCCTGCGTAGCCATCAACAGCAATTGCTATGCCTACTACTTTACCTCTACCAACAATAGAACCTGTTCCTAAACTTTTTAAATCTGGATCATGTGTTTCTAAATCAATAGCGATTGTATCTGCTTGTCTTAAGTCTGGAAATTCTGTAGGCTTTACCCACTCTGTTTGTGCTTCAATCATTTATAGTCTCTTTCAATAATCATTTCTATAAAGTGTATTGCCTTTAATAAATCCTGTTTCTTTCCTTTATCGCGGTGGCGAATAATATATTTTATAGCACACCCTTCCGGGTATAGCAACTCATTCTCAACAACAAATTTGCTGGGCTGAATTTTATATTTCTGGTAGTGTGATCCTCCGTGCTGCTTGTTCCAAACTTTACTCATAGTTTAAACTCCTTTGATTTATTTTTGCATTTAATTACAAACAAGTTTTGCATTGTTCTTGTTGTTCCCACATACCAAACTCTAAATTCTTCGTCTTGTTTTGCCTGAGATTTTTTTGCTCCTTTAATTGTATTGGTAGTTTGATTTAAAAATAAAACTACATTAGTTGCTTCTCCACCTTTTGCGCCATGTATAGTAGAAATTTTTATTCTTGGATCTTTAGATAAATCTTCTTTGTTAGTTAACATTGCTTTCATGTATTCTTTTTGTGATAATGAACCTGTGTTAAATGCTTCGTACCATTCTTTAGTAAGATCCTTGTCGCCTGATACTCGTTCCTTNATCCTTTGTTCTTGTACCTCGCCAATNGGTTCACCGCGTTTTAATTTATCCCAAGATANAATATCTTCNTACAAACTTTTACCAATACTATTACCTTGTGCTGTACTAAAAAATAATCCTTTACGTTTTAAATAAGGAGCAATAGGTTTTAANAANGCTTTAGTTCTAGTAAGAATTAACCAGTCTCCTTCCGTTAAATCTATATCGTTTAATTTGTACCTTTCANAAATATTTCCTACTTCTGCTTTAGGTAAATAATCTTTTTGTATTCTNTTATANTAAATTCTNTTGATGATTCCTAAAGCTTTTTGTTGTANANTNCTNGGCACTCTTTCAGATTTATTTAAAAGTATTTCTCTTGACTTCCANTNAATAAAAGAATNTACATCTGCACCNGCCCAACCAAANATAGCNTGATCATCATCACCTGCTACCCANACATCACANNNTGTATCTTNTTCTANTTTNTNTATNATAGACCATTGNATTAATGACAGGTCTTGNGCTTCATCTACAAANATAACTTTAAATTTAGGTANACTCATCNNGNTNNTGTTNTAAAAATTTTTCTANCATNTCNGTAAAATCAATTAGNCCATATGTTTTTTTATAGTTTTTTATTTCTGTATCTATNGCTANTAGTTTNCTTCTTTCTATCCANGTTAAATGTTCNTTAAGATCAAACTGGTCTTCTACAGGTATTTGTTTTACTCTGGCTAAATTAATTAAACTTAAATATTCACTATCAGATGAAAAGATTCCGTTAAAATTATTTGTTTCGTAAGCTGCGTATTTAATTTGTATACCAGCACTCTCTCCTATTGCTTTATAATTGCCTTCTTGCATTACGTTTTCTTCTTTTAATGATAAATTATTAAATGCTAATGAGTGCAAAGTTTGAAAGTACTTTACATCTTTCTTATCTAAATGATGATTTTGAGCCAAGAATCTATCTCGTGCTTCACCAGCTGCCTTACGTGTAAATGCAAAGTAACCTATTTGATCTAAACGTGTGCCATCTTTTACATATTTATGTACAGTGTTTAATAATCTTCTTGTCTTACCTGTGCCTGGTGGACCTACAACTTTATATCTAGCCATTAGTAATTACTTTCCTTTCTTACCACTGGTTTATATTCTATTTTATCTACATGTAATTGTACAACCTTACATACTTTAAGAGTTTTACCATCTACGTTTAGTGAATGATCAAACTCTACATTACATTTGTCTTTTAGTTTTTGTGCAATCTTTTCTTCTGGTATTTTCCAACCATTACCTAAGTGTTCAATAAAAGAATTAAACCTAAAGTAATGATGGCCCTCTTCTGTATAACAAGAACCATTGTGTATTTGACTACGTTGATGTGCTTGTGGTCCATTAATACAATATTGAAATAGCTCTTCTTCTAATCTATCTTCTATCTGTGTGCCTTTAGGTGGTGTAATTTTTTGTCCATTTCTACGCCACTCATTTAATTTTGCTCTAAAGTCTTTTGGTTTTAATGGCTCAAAGTATACACCTGTCTGTTGCCATACTAAATTTAAAACTTCTTTTTGAGTTGTCATCAGTTTTGTATTAGTAATTACTACCTGTATCTTGTCATCGTTAGGCATAATAACATTAAACCTGTATTCAGGTTCTGCATAAGTTATCATTTCAAAATCTTGTATCTCTGGAAAAACAGAAATGCTATCTGACTTAACACCAAAAGGTCTTTTGTAACAAAGACTCCGCATACATTTATCTTTGATAGGATCTTCATAACAGGTGTGACCTGCAGTTTCTCCTTTCCATGCTTTTATTTTAAGATCTAGTTTTGCTTTGTCCCAAGGACTTTCTAAATAACTATAGTTTGCAGCCGATACTTGATCAGGCCATTTGTCTTTGTATTTCTTTTTAGCAAAGACCATATAATTATACATAAATCTATCTCTGCCATCATCTAATTTTGTTTTAGAACACAATGCTAAACATGGTGGACCATCATCAAATTCTTTGTTAGTGCCTACTAAAATATTGCTGTGTGTTTCTTCAACAAGTTTATCTAAAGTTTCTTTGTCAATCTTAGATTCGTTAGCAAATTTTATAAATGCTTCTACTGATAGTTTAGAATTGTTTTTGTCTACTGCGTATCTATTAGAATTACCATTGTCGTAATATGGTAAGTTTATAAAGTTTCCTGGTTTTATGTCGCCTTTGTCATCCTTCTGTAATTCTTTCTGTTTAGGAAAAACCTCTGTGGTAGGCTTTAATCCTAGTGGTAGTAGAAAAGCCTTTAATGCTTCTATCAAATCCACGGTAGGGATAGCCTCCTTTAAAAATATATAACAATGTAGTCCACCACTTTTAGAAAGTATGGGAACTAATGGTAATTTGTATTGTTGAAATAGTGCTAAATAATTTTCTATTTTAAATGTTCCATAATCTGGTGGGTCAATGTCTATACAACCAAACTGTGCTGTCTTATCAACTCTACAAGGTTGTATACCAATAGATTTTTTTCCTTGTAAGTGATTTAGATAATCTGAATTAGTGACAGGTCTACCTGCCCATTCGTAGTTAGGTTTAATTTTGTTTTTATCAGTATCTAAAGATGTATTAGACATGTCGGCCATGCCAAAATCACCTTCATACCCTTTAAACAGCTCTATAAATTCTTTATCCATAATGATCCCGGGTCGGGGTAGTTCAACTCTCGCTTCCCTACCCCTATCCTCATAAAGAGGAATCTAGTAATTAGATTCTTCTGTAGTTGTAGCTGTAGCGTTACTCTTTTTTAAAGAGTTATGGAATTCTTTCGCCATTTGATATAGCGATGCGTTATCCACTTTNCTTGCCAANGATACTNTGTATCCGTGCCAAGTAAAACTCCCTGAGTTTTCAACAGAACTTAAATTATAAANTCNNGAAAACATNGGTGCCGGTAAAGCTTTGCTAGTTTTAGGATCAGTTTCAAATTGATCTTGCATTAAAGAGTTCCAACCTCTACTCACTTTTAATTGAGTAGATTTCATAGCCATTAAAGCTTTTTCTGGTTTCTCTCCGTTAATGATTACAAAATGATTTGCTGTTTTGATAATCTCATTACCATTATCTAAACAATCTTTTCCTTGAGCATTCTTTTTTGTTTTAAGAAGAACGTCAGCTCCTCTGTCAGGACTGACAGGTCTGCCTTCTCTTCTTTCAAAAGGTGCCCACTCTGGAAATGTCAATTTGTAAAAGCAAGGTATAATTTCTATACCCTTCTCTCCATCATACAGTCTTTTAGTTACTGTATTATAGAACATTCCTGCTTCTGCTCCTTCTACATAGTTCGCATGTTTCTTTTTAGTTTCATCCGAACCGCTTTGTAATAACTTAAGAAATGGTAAAGCTAAATCGTCTTTATCAATTGTCTCAAGTCCAGCACCAGCGTCTTGAATAAAATTCATTTCTGCCGGTAAGTTACCTTCTTTTTTTGTAACGTCACTTGTTTCTTGTGTCATGTTATTTGTTCCTTGTTATTTTTGTTTTGTTTCCCTTAAACAGATTAAAATGTTCAGAAGGCAAATCATCACCACTTTCGACTCGCTCTCTGTACAATGCTTTTAATGTCATAGGTTCTACCTTTAGCTTTTGTTGTGGTTGGTAGCCTTGACCTTCTGCAAGACCAGCATATTGCGTAGCCTTGTCATCTTCGCCACGACCAAAGGAAACAGTAATCTCATTCTTAATAAGATCACCCAGGTCATTGTCTCGAAGCCATCTAAAAGCGCTTTCCTTTTGTGCTACAGGAATTGTTGCGCTATAAACTTCTTTAACTTCTATGGCTGAACCATCTTGAAGTTTAAGAGTTTTTAATTTCATCTGATCCATTATTTCAGGGATCACCTCTGCTGATATTTTATCTGCTTGAGCTTTCTTTTGTTTTAAAAGATGCTCCTCTTTTTCTATTTCAGATTCTAATCTTTGCAAATCTAAAACATGTTTAGATAAATTATCNACGTTTGCTAATTCATTNACTTGNTCTGGNGAATCNTCNACAAACATTTGTTGTAGGTCCTCAGTTGGATTAAAAGATCCACTACCTGTAAATACTTTTATTTTTTCTTTACTCATCTATTTCTCCTTTCTCGTATAGATTTATTCTTATTGGATAGTATGTGCTTTCCTGTCTGTCCCATTTTAACAAATTATAAATTCCATTTGTTATATCGGATACCACTGAACATGCAATTCCAATTATAGCTGGATCNCCTGTTAGTAATAAATAATCTTCTTGNGTAAAGTTTTTTAACTTTTGTCTAAGATTATAAATTATAGGTCCAGGACTAAAAATTATTTGGGAATCTTCTTTNAACANNACTTTTATATCGCCATGTTTTTGAGCACCCATAATATTTATTTTAGGTCTACCTATTCTAGTGCCTGGAATTTCTTGGATAACATATACTTTTGATCTGTCTTTCATGCTTGACAATATAGGGACTAATCATTATATTGTCAACTAGAAAGAAGAACTATGAATTATAAATTTAAAACTAAACCTTACGCGCATCAAATGACTGCGTTAGAAAAGTCGTGGAACAAAAAAGTATTTGCGTACTTTATGGAAATGGGAACAGGTAAAACAAAAGTTGCTATAGATAATATAGCTATGTTGTATGATAATGGTAAAATCAATGGTGCCTTAATTATTGCACCCAAAGGTGTGTATAAAAACTGGTATTCTCAAGAAATACCTACACATTTACCAGACCACATTAAACCTATTACTGTGTTATGGCAGTCTTTAATTAATAAAACACAACAAGATAAACTAGATACCTTATTTAAAACAGGCCATGATCTACATATATTAGTTATGAATGTAGAGGCGTTTTCTACTAAAAAAGGTGTAGACTTTGCTGCTCGTTTTTTAAATTCTCACAATACTTATATGGCTATTGATGAGTCTACTACTATTAAAAACCCTGGTGCTAAACGTACAAAAAATATTGTATCTTTAGGTAAAGCTGCAAANTANAGACGTATTCTTACAGGTTCACCAGTTACAAAATCACCNNTAGATTTATATAAACAATGTGANTTNTTAGANGAATATTTNTTAGANCATTCTTCTTATTATACATTTAGAACTAGATACGCAGTAATGCGTAAAGCTATGTTTAATGGTAGGTCCGTAGAAATAGTTGTTGGCTATAAAAATTTAGGAGAACTATCAGACAAACTAAAACCTTTTTCTTATCGTGTTTTAAAAGATGATTGTTTAGATTTACCTAAAAAAACTTTTATGAAACGTATAATTACATTGTCTGCCGAACAAGACAAATTATACAAACAAATGAAACAAATGGCTTTNGCACAACTNAATGGNAAAATGGTTACTAGCGCTAGTGCACTAACACAATTAATGCGTCTACATCAAATAACTTGTGGTCATTTTAAAGCTGATGATGGCTCAATACAAACTATTAAAAACAATAGACTTAACGAGATTATGGAGTTGTTAGAAGAAGTAGAAGGTAAAGCAGTTATATGGGCCCACTANCAATANGATGTACATGAATTAGTAAAAGCTATAAGTAAAGAATATGGAGAAGAAAGCGTNGTTACTTACTATGGATTAACNCCACAAGAGGAAAGACAAGACAATATTAAGCGATTTCAGGATGACCCTAAGTGCCGGTTTCTTGTTGGAACCCCCTCTACGGGCGGCTATGGGATTACTTTGACGGCTGCTAGCACCATGATTTACTATTCTAACGGATATGACCTAGAAAAGCGTCAACAATCAGAAGCTAGAATTGATAGGATAGGACAAGAAAAACCCATGACATACATAGATATTATATGCGAAGATACGGTAGATGAACGTATTGTAAAAGCTTTACGTAAAAAAATAAACATAGCAACAGAGATAATGGGAGAACAATTAAAAGAATGGATATAAATAAAATTTATAAAAACAATCGTGGGACTCTTCTTAGAACGTTAGTCTATACTATAGGACATTTTTTAATTGCTGCTGGAACTATTTTAGCCTTATCTGATTTGTCTGTAATAATAGCAATGACAGATGCTATAGTAGAACCTTTGTTAAATTCAATTTGGTATTTTGTTTTAGACAAATGGTGNGCTAGTAAATCTNAGAAAATGTAGGACTCGTATACGTAGCGCGCTGGAATTTTTTATTCTACGACTTTGCCACCAGACCACTTCATTTCTGGTAAACCTTCAGTGTATTTTTTCCCGTCAAAAGTTAACACTTGTTTTCTGTTTGAATCTGATTCGTGATAAGATATGTGGACCCATCCCCCTGCAGGATCATCCTTATCGTAGTACTCCATGATGAGCTGGTCAAAATCCACGTTATTTTGTAGCCAGTAAGCNGTCTTAATATTNGGNACGCCAAANATTTCTAGGTCGACGGCTTGGCCCTTCGCGTGCTGCGAAGTTTTTTTGCTGCCGATCGCTTCACACAGCGCCTCGCTCCGGTAGCCCGAGGTAATCGTAACTGGCTTGTCAAAGTGTGCTCGTAGCGGTTCAAGAACTTCATAACATAGATCACCTAAACTTTTTATTTCTGCTGATCCTGGTGTGTTATCAATTCCCTTACGTTGCGCGGTCATTGAATTGGTCATCTCTCTAAGAGTAAAATGTTTTGAAAGTTGCATAAAATTTTTTTATTGTGTGTTTGATAATAACATAAATATCATATTAGCCATACCCATAATTAACATTCCTGCTGACACTAATACAATTTTTTCGAGCCTACTTATTTGTGTCTCTATTTTGTGAATCTTGTCGTGAGTTTGTTTTTGCATAATTCTACAAAGTTTCTCATGAGATTCTATTTTTTGTAATGCGTTATCTTTAGCCATTATGTTGTTACGTTCCTTTGTTTTCTTCGTAAAGCTTTTTCAGTGTTAGATAGTAAGGCTTCCTCTGTTGATGTCAAGCCGGTATCTTTGTTAATATTATTAGGTAGTGCTGCAGTTTTTACAACTTCTTGTGAAACATCGGCTGTTTCAATAGGTATATTGTTTGGAATAGTTATAGCTTCAGATACTTGTGTAGTTTTTTCTTCAGGTATAATACTTGATTGTGGTTCTATTTCTATTGGTTCTTTTTCTAATAGCTCTCCTGTTAAAAACCAATGTTCTAATTGTTTACCATCTAATCCCAGTGGCACTCTCATCCATTTATTTCTAATATTAATCAAATTTTTTCTATCAAAAATGTCAGTTAATTTAAGGTCACCATATTTTTCAGGATTATTTTTTTTAATTCTTTCTAACATTTTAGGATAAATAGATGTTATTTCTACCGGTGGTAAATTAGATGGATTAAACACACCTTGAATTAACATATTAATTGTTTGTTTACTAAAACCTCTTCTGTTTCTAAGTTCTTTAATAATTTCTCCTCTAGATAATTTTAAATCTTCTTGTAAAAATTTTACAAACTCATACGCTCTACTATATTCTCTGTATTTATTCATTTGTAAATCATTAAATTCTTTAGGTAATAAAAAAGGATCTTCTAATATTTTTTGTGGGTTTGTTGTGTCTCTTTTAAAATCTTTATCGGCACTTGTAATTCTTCCAGTAAAATCATTAATTACATATGTAATACTGTTTATAGGGTTTTCTTTTTTAGCACCTAATCCTAAAAATAATTTTAACAATTCGTTAGTTGTGTTATATTTATCTCCTGATTTAGTTAAGTCTCCTTCTGCAGCTTTAAAAACTTTAGATACATTTTTAAATGTAGTAGGATTTATTGCATCAATTAAATGCGCTACACTTTTTCCTAATATCACATCAAAAGAATCATTTCTTATATCAAATATAATACTACCTGTTTTTGTCTCACCACCTCTTGCACCTGGCACACCAAAAGATTTAGGAGTTATATCTAATATTGCTTCTGTTAAAATAGATTCTTCTAAAAATGGCTCAAACAATAATGTAAAACCACCTTTTTTCTTTTCATCATAATCATAAAAGAATCCCTTAAAAAATCTGGTATATATTGCATCATCGCTTTGATCATTGTTAAACATCTGACTAGTTACTGCTTCTACTGCATCTTGCACTCCTTCAAAAGGTTGCTCTCGACTCCAGTTTAAAGTCCAAAATGTTTTATCATCACGGATTTTACTAATAGGATATATGGTTGAGTTTTTATCATACCATGGTGAAAACCATCTTTGATATTTTTTAATAAATTCTTCGTCTATATTTGTAATAGCACCGGTTGCTGCAAACAATCCTTCTTGAAAACCATATAATGTAGCGTTTAAACCTATTAATCTTCTTGCTCCCATTTGTCGTAAGAATGGGTTACTAGATGTTATTTCCCTGGTACCATATGTTAGTGTATTGTATATGTTTCTAATTGTTTCTGATCTAAAGGCTACGAAGTTACCAACCGGTAATCTTCTCCAGTTTCTAACTATATTAGGGACCATGTTGTAGTTTGGATATACATCACGAATATACTTAGCTGCAATTTCTCTTATAGCTTTACCATATGTTTTTTCTGATCCATCTAAATTTAATGGATTCCATTTCATTTTAAATACTTCTTTAAATTGAGCAGACACAAGGTCTTGCCATTTGTATGGCACTGTTCTACCAGACTCTACCACGTAACCTAATTTTTTAGCGGCCTCTGTAGTCAATCCTCTTATAGGTATGGCTGCTAACATTTGTGATTTAGTAAACTCATAACCATATGCTTTCCACACGTTATCAGATGCTTGATAAAATTCTGTTGCTTTTCTAAAAATAGGGTTCTGTAACATGTATTTAAATAATTGATCTGTATTAGCAAATCTATTAGCTGCAATATCACCGATGATTGCTTCTACCTCACCAGCTACAACTGAACTATCTATTATCATTTCGTCAGAATATTCTTTTAATTTTTTTCTCATAACATTAGGATTAATTTTTCCGCTACCTACAACTTCACCAAAAACATATTTCATAGCGTCTAACACACTTGCATGGGCTCCAATATGCCCTTGCATTAAAGAAAAAAACATAGCAGTTTCAAAGTTTCTAGTTTGTGTCATTAAAGATAAAACTGTTTTACTTAATTGTGCTGTAGTTTTAGCTGCAAGATAAGCTTTGTATGGTGCCCACTGCAATAAAAAGTCTGTAGCTAATGCATCACTTGCAATACCGTTAGCAATCTCTGGTGTTGTAAAGTAATTACCTTTCTTACCTCTGGTATATATTTTTGCTATGTCAATGTTTGATGTTCTTGCTATAGTTTGTATTGGTACTAAAGACTTTGCTACATATTTTTGTACACCTTCCATAGCAAATTTTTCTGGGTCTGTTACAATCCAACCAGATCTTAATCCTTCTTTTAATATTTGTTTGTGTGTAAACAAATGAGACAACAACTGTGCTTGTTGTGTAACAGTATCTGTAATGACAGTAATAGGGTTGTTTATTTTACCCATCAAGTCTTCAATAACTTTTGGTAGTGTTTGTTTTTTAGCTAAAATTTTATCTGGTGTAACCAAAGAAGTTATAGCCTGCATTCTTTTTATAGGACTAGCTCCTTCTTTACCATACTGTATAATTTCATCTACTTTTTGAGAAGCTAACCTAGATATTTCTGGCCACAACTTATCTCCTTCTTTTACATTTTTATATTTTTTATTGGTTTTTTTAATTAAATCTACAAAGTAATTAGTTGCTGCAGTAATTTTAGTTTGATCTGGTTTAAAACTTCCCTGAAATATTTCGTAAGATGTAGTTAGATATTTACCCATACCATCTATAATTTCTTTTTTTATTTCTTCATTTTTTACATAAGGTTTAATTTTTTTACTTAACCCTTCTATAGTTTTTTGTATATCTACAACCGGTTGTCTTAAAACTTCTGGTAAATTTTTAAGAGGTATTTCCCCTTTTAAATACTTTAATACATCGTCCCAATACTGTTTACCTGCTGACACGCTTGATGTTGTAAAAACTTTATTAGCAAACCCTTTATTTAATAAATTGTATATAGCTCGATCTATTCTTTTAAGATCAAACCCAACAGATTTTTTATATTTGTTAGTCAGCCCTTCACCTTTAAGCATAATTTGTTTTGCTTCTCTAGTAAAAGGTCCTCTAACTCTTAAAGGTGTAAGTATAAATTTATCTGCAGCAGCCATTAATCTTTCTGATAATGGACCCATGGTTGTAGAAAAAAATCCCCACTTGTCTAACGGTGGTATTTTTTGTGTAATAAATCCACCGCCTTTTCTAATAGCGTTAACTGTTTGAGGCACACCTGTTTTTCTACTAGCTAAAATTTTAGACACAGGGTTAAGAACTAAAGTATTAAAAGGTGCAGCAGTTGTTTTATAAATTCCTTTAGCAGTTGCACCAGCTACTCCTATAATTTTACCAGCAGCTAATGTTAAACCACCAATTAATACTGTACCTTCTGCACCATGTATTAATTTTCTTTTTAAAATTTCTGCAGCTTTTTTACTGTTACTTAGTTTGTCAAATTTTTCTTTATCGATAGGTGGCATAAAACCAAAACCTTCTGTAAAGCTAGGTCTTTCTTCATCAGCTGTAATAGATCTACCTATTCCATACTTTACAGGTAAACCCCAAAACCCCATTTTTTGTGCAATGCTTGATGCATATTTTATATTACCAAACTGATCTGTTAATGTTTTACCGGACTTATCAACTTTAGGTTTTTTCTTTGCTAATCTTTCTACAACTTTTTTAGTAGTTCCAGGCATTGCTTTTTTAGCAATAAAACCAAAACCTTTTAATATTTTACCACCTAAAAATGTATCAATACCAAACTGTGTAAGCTCGTCAGTTAATTCTTGGATGGCACTGTCTTGATTAAAAGGTTGTGATTTGTTTGGGTATTGAATATCATCAGCTCTTGGCCAATTGTTTTCTATATAGTCTAATGCGTTAACTGCATTATCAGGACCAACGGCATCTACTAACATGGCAGCCCATCTAGTTATTTCTCTTCCTGTATCTAAAACAGGTTCTGCAAATCCAGATATAATTTTAGTAGATGTTTTACCATAATATTCTTTTTGTTTAGCTTTTGCTATTTCGTCTTCTCTGTATGCAAGGTCATAAGATTTAGATCCCTGTAATTCAAATGCAGTTAATCTATCCAGTGTTTTTTCAGTAAATAACTCTGGGTTATCTGCTACAAATTTTAATCTTTTGTTTGGATATAATAATATATTAGACTCACCAGCTTCTTTAGCAGCTTTGATTGATCCATATTTTTGTACAACAGAAATATAATCTTTAACAACATCAGGGTTGTCTCTAAATATATCTAAGTATCTAAGAGTGTTATCTTTATAATCTTGAGGTAAAGTGTTAACATAACTTCTTTCAGAAGTAGTAAGAGCATCGGGTTTTATCAAACCTTCTTCAACTAATTTCTGTTTGTTAATTTCTAAATCAGTTTCTATTTCAGATTTAATTGCATCAAGATTTAAATCTTTTTTAATCTGCTCAAGAGTTTCTTTGACTTGCTTGTCTATTTTTTCTTTTTCAAGATCGGGAAAAAAATTTTTGTTTGATTCTGCCATTCATCTTATGTCATCTCGGTTTGCATAGGCAACACAAGACTCACCCCATATTTGTTNTTNAAAGCATATACGTCCGCTTGAGTTGTTATTTGTGCAAAGTCCGCGAAGGCATTTTGATTATAGTAAATTAACTGTACAATTTCATCAGTTACTTCAGCTGGTATTTTAGCTCTAAATTCTGAATAAGGTATTGGAACACTTCCTGTTTGAGGTTCTTCTGTTACAGTTTCTTCTTGCATAACAGTATCTGTTGCAACTGGCATTGCACCTGTTGCTGGTGTTCCCATTTCATAACCTACTCTACCACCATAAGCTTTATTTTCTTGTTTTTTGTAAAGAATATTTTTAGAACCAGTAACTAAAGCAAGCGCTTTTGCTAAAGCTTCTGCTTCATCAGAAACTAAATTAGCTGTAATTAAAGCTTGGGCAATAGCATTAACCTGTTCTAACATAGTATCTGATTTAGATAATAACGCATTAGTCATATCATCGTATTGTGCTTGAGTTATTTTATTACTTGCTAATCTTTCATCTAAAATTTTTATTCTTCTTATAACATCTAAGTTATTTCCTTTAGCTTGTTCTACAGCTATTTTTAAATCTTTATCTAAAGTTTTTTCTAAGGTAACTAATTCTTTATCTTTTGTAAATTTATCTTCAGTGTCTAATACTTTTCTTTTGTCTTCTATTGCTTTTAATTTTTGTGCATCTTGTAAATCTTTTCTGTCTTTTCTAATTTTAGAAATAGATTCTGCTTGTTCAAAACCAGCTTCACCTGTAGTTTTATAACTACCATCAGGGTTTTTCATATTAGCATAAGTTCCAAAAGAACTAATAACATCGTACATGTTTGTACCTCTTGGTGTTTTAACTATTTCTTGTTCTTGAACAGTTAAATCTTCTCTTTGTTCCGGTATAGATTTTAATTCTGGTTCTTCAAACCCTGTTCTATTACCCATCATGTTCCCCATGATTGTACCACCACCAATAGTTCCACCACCATAGTATCTTGGTCTTGGTGTATCCATACCTGATGTAATACCAGTTCCTTGNGCAGAGTATCCCATTCCGCCTCTCATAAACATTGGTCTTTTTAAAATTTTATTATACATATTATACCTGTTGTGTCCCTGGTGGAGGTGTTAATGTTCTATACATATTAGCAAAACCACCGATACCTTGTACTACTGGATTTGGTGTAAATTTCTGTGTAGGTGATCCAGGCATTGCTCCTGCAATCGAACCATATATATTTGCTACGTCTGTAATTCTTTGTTGTGGTAAGTCATAAGCTGTTTGTGCAGCTAGTGCTAACTGATTTAATTTTTGTTGTTCTAGTTGTTGGTCTTGTAATCCTAATGCTTCAAGTCCTGCAGCTTCTGTTTGTTGTAAACCTGGAACTGTTTGTGCCATAGTTTGTAAATTACCTAATTGTGTTTGTTGTTGTCCTAAAGCTTGTGTGTAACCTGTACCATATAGACCAGCAAGTAACGCTGCTCTGTTTCTATCCGATTGTGTTCTGTATTCTGCAGACTCAACACCTTGTCTTGCACCACCAAAAGCGCCTACATTGTAAGCTTGATCTGCAATACCTTTTTGTTGTATTGCTGCTTGTCTATCAAAGTCAGCCATAGTTGTATCTATAACTTCTCTTTGATAAGGAGACATAAATTGTTGATAACCNGATGGGTCCAACAATTGTTGAGTTCCAATTTGATCAATGTAAGGTTGATAAGATGCAACACCTGTACCACCTGTAAAACCTGTAACTTGTCCTGTAGCATCTCTTTGTACAGCACCTAATCCAGACATGTCTGCAACAGACTGAGCTGCTGCTTGTTGNAATGCTGATTGACCTGCAACTTGAGGAGTTAATGCTCCTACATCAATAGGAGTTCCTAGTTGCCCGATACCATATTTAAGAATATTAGTTCCATATGGTTGTAGCGTTGCGCTCGGTAATAATCCAGCCATTTCAGGTACAGTAGCCATTATGTCATCATTCCTTTAGCTTGTGGTTTTGCTTCTAAATTTTTCATTGTGTCATACATTCTTTTTGCACCTTTTTGTATGCTTCCGCCACCTGCAGCTCTTACTGCATCAGCTGTAAATACAAATTCGTTTTTAGATAATCTTGCTGGTACGTCGTCTTTTCTTTCGTACTCTCCAATTGGTACAAAGCCACCAGAGAATCTATAATCTTTTTCCATACCACCCATGTCCATGATACCACCGCCAGCTCTTTTAACTCTACCACCTTTAGCTGCTTGCATGATGCCTGTGTCTTGTTTAGGCATTTGTTTATTATTCATCATCATTTCTTGTAAATCTTCTAATTGTTCTTCAGTTAATAAATCTAAAGTTTTACCATATAACATTAAGGCTAAATCATTTAATTCTGATTTAGGATCTGGTGCAGACACCGATGATTTATCAAATTTTAAAAACTCATCTATTTCCATTATAGGCATTCCAGGTCGTTGTTCATTCATTTCATATTTATAGTTTTCATATGCTTCCATGTCTTCATCACTATATTTACCTGGCTCATAAGAAGCAGTCATTACGTCTGTTTCTGTTTCTTCTAAATCTCCTTTAATCATATCTCTCCAACCACCATCTTGAAAAAATAATTCAAATTCAAAATCAAATATAGATTTATCTGGTGTTCCCATTTGAGACCATATCTGCATTGCATCAGCTCTATCACCACGGCCTGTAGAATAGAAAGCCATTTCCATATTTTCTTTTTGCATTTCTTCATTCATGCCTTCGTTAAAACCCATACGTTTTACAACTTCTGGTGCTTTCTTTCTTAATGCTTCTATACCTGGACCACCTCCTCCAGCAAGACCCATTTTAGCAACAACGTCAGGTCTAACTTTTCTAAGTGCTGTAATGCCAGGGTTTGGATCTGTTGTACCATCTTTTAATCTCATAATTCCGCCATCTTTAACACCGGTTGCTTTTGTAAACGATGTTACATCTGCTTTTTTAGTTGGTAAATTTGCTACAGTCATAGGTGTAAGATTCAAGTCGATAGCTGCTTGTGCCTCTTGGCCTGCTGCTTCTGCAGCTGCCATATAGTCGTCATATACAGCTTCTTCTAATTCATTTCTTCTTTTAGCATCTTTGTAATCAAGGTATGCTTTACCAACTGAAGTAGCTGTATCTACTACGCCTTTATATGTATTGTAAGTGTCTGGTAATGTTTCTGTAAAAAAATCAAGCACACTTCCTAAAAAATATTTTTTTCTTCCAGTGTTAACATCCATGATACCACCAAAAGCTGCTGGGACCCTATGTTTATGTGAATTTGCCATATTTCTAATTCCTTGATGTGTGATTATATACTAAAACCGCAGGGATTCTACCTGAACCTACCAGTTTACTTAATTTTTTAGCCATCGTCAATATATTATAAGTCGCCACTACCAGCTCCTAGACCTAAGCTAGCTACTTTTATATGAACATCTCTTCTTAAATGCTCTCTTTGAGTAGCAGTATTAGGGTCATTTACATCGGCATCTGCTTCAGCATCTGACATGTATTCTACACCTGTTTCTGTATTAGTTAAAGTAATCTCTACTTCAGGTGTTATAACGTGGGTTCTTTTCCCATCTATTTTTTTGTATTCGCTTTTTGCTTCTTGCTCTATAAAAGGCATAGTTCTCCTATTGTCTACTTGTTTGTAGTACTGATGCAGTCATCTTTATAACATTAGTTGTAGCACATTGCATCTTTAATTTATCTCCTGCTTCGAGGATGAGTATATTGTTAAAGCTAAGTATATCAATACTATTACTAGCTAAAACATTAACAAAATCATATTCAAAATCAGTAGTGCTTGAGGCATCATATACCTTAATAGTTACATCTAAAGCACTTCCATGAGTATTAAACAACTTTATTGATTTTAGAATAGTAGTAGTTTCATCTGGTGATTCATACATGTCCACATCAGACCCTGCTGCGTTAACTGTTTTTTGAATATTTTTATATACGTTTGCCATTATGACATAAAGAAATTAAATCTCTCTTGTTGCTCCTTTTCTTGTGTTAAGAACGTTGAATTTAATTGCTCAATCAAAGATGTAATAGTTCTGTTTATTTGTCTTTGATTATCTTCTGTGTATTCTTTTCTTGGCTCTGGTAATCTTACTACTATTTTTGTCATTATCTTCTCCCATCTGCTTGAACATCTACTTGGAAAGTACCATATCTCCACTTTTCACCAGCACTTTCGTTTTCTATTTTTACATTTGCATATCTTCCTCTTGCTCTAGTATCAAATTTAGTTGAACTAGCAACAACACTAAATGGACTATATTTACTTGTGCTTGCAGTAGATGAAGGAAAGTCTTTTAATCCTATAGTTACTTTAGCTGTGCCATCTAATGTTTTAAAATCAGGAAAAAATCTTCTCATAGCTAAAAAGAATTCTCCCATTCCTTCTGATGTTTGTATTGCAAAATCATATGATTGTACAAAAGAAGTTAAAGCAGTTGTAGTTCCATCAGGATTAATTTGATCTGTACCTACTTCGTGTTCAAAGTAAACTGTTTGACCTAACCCTGTTGAACCTACAATACTTGGAAAAGTTCCTGTAGAAGAACTGTTAAATTGTGTTGCATGTGGTCTTGGATATACTGTTGAGTCAATCCAAGTAGTTCTAATTGAATTTGTATTAACTCCTGTATACCATACACCGCCTGGTGTTTGACCTGATTCACCATAATTATAAACTACGTATCTATCGTTATATGCTGAATTAGATGTAGGGTAATACCAAACAACTTCTGTAAATAGGTTATTAATACCTGCTACAACTTGTTGTCCTTTTGTTGTGTCAAAGTCATCAAACACATAATCTTCTACCATACAAGGTAAAGAGTTTACGGTACCATCAAATGCAAAGAAACCATTATTACCAATCCAATAAGCAACACCATCTATTTCACAACATGCGTTTTGACCAATCAATCCACAGTTTGTACCAACTTGTTCAAAGCCAAATGTAAATGGTGCACCAATAAATTTCATGGTGTACAAAGCATTATCTGTCCATACTAGAATATTTTCTTTTGCAACAATAGCTCCCATAATTTTTGTACCATCTTGTAGTCTTTGTGAGCCTGCACTATTTTCTGCTGTAGGTGCATATACGTTTATTTGTTCTTGATTAGAAAATCTTATAAACATATCATCTTGTGTTTGAGGATCACCTATCGTTGTTTCTGTTCCAAAATGAATTAAGTGTCTTGTTGTTGGTGAAATTAATGTAGATCTAGATGCAGTAGGGTTTCCTTCGGTCCCACTTATNGCTGTTACAAAATTTGTAGTTAATGTTGATGCACGAGTAGTAAAGTTTGCTGCAATAGAAGAGTCCCAAGTAAAAGTTTTACCATTAGATATAGTTGCAACCAATACTTGACCAAAGTTGTTTAGTGACCAGAGACCTGGTTCTAGTGTAACGGTNGANGCTGCAACTGCATCACCCCAGTTACCCCATTCTGTTGCATCTTGAACTGTTGTATTAGTAGANTGAGCCTGACCATTNGATGTTCCAGGAGTTGCTGTTCCCTTAGCACCTCTAGTAATACCTAAAAATTGTGTAGAACTTTTTGATGTATATGTAATTAATTCTGCAGTTGGTAAAGTTCCAACNGCTATTGTACCTGCNGNTGCAAATCCTGTNGTNCTGTCTACGGTTACTGCAGTTCCTGATCCACCTGTACCAGCAGTATCTGCATTTAATGATCCATCTAATTCTGTGCTTTGTGATCCTGTAACATTTCCTCCATAGTTTCCAATACCAAAACCATATCCATATGATTGTGCTGAAGGACCTACTGCTTGATAAGGATTTACTGTACAAGAACTACCTGAAGTTAAATCTGATCCACCACCGTTTGCTTCTGCTGATGGTGATGTAACTGTAAATGTTGTAGAACTTGGAACTGTTATTACTTGACAAAGTTTATCTTCAAAAGTTGACGCTGCAATACTAGAACCTGTTGGCATAGTTACTGAATCTAATTCAACAATATCTCCTATTTCTAAACCATGATTAGTAGANGTNGTAATGGTTACTGCAGTTCCTCTAGTTGTGCTNGTTGTTATAGTAGAACCNGTAAANTGNGTTTGTGCTCCTGCATTATTACTTCTGTAAGGAGTNATGTCATAAAGTTGACCTTCAAAATATATAAGTAAAAATTTATCAGTTCCTATTGCAACATATCTATTACCTTCTAAGTCAACAAAAGCATGTTGTTTTCTAGCTACACCACATATGGTGTCACTTAATAAAGAAGACCATCCTCCAACTTTTTCAGGAAGACTATATCTCCATCTAGANTTATCGGAATCTACCCATCGATCTGTTGCNCCAACACCTGTGTCTTGTTTATCGACACCCGGTTGAAATTTCATTTCAAAAAGAGCCATCTATTTAGCTCCTTACGCTGTATTAGTTTTATATGCCCAACCTCTTGTAGAGTCTACATATACTAAGGTTATTGATTGACCGTTTGTGTTTAAAGTTAAATCAGATGTTGCTGAGTTAATTGGTTGTCCATTTCTACCTATTGTACAATTGTTTGAACCCCAAGTACCTCTTGTATCTAAAACACTAACTTCATCTCCAACTGTTGGAGATGCTGGTAAATTTATTACTATTGGGTTGGCTGTTGTGTTAGCAAAAATNTGAGCTCCNGCTACNGCTGTATAAGCACTGTTAGCATCTGTTATNGTTGCATAACCTTTTTGAATTATATCCATTACTGTTTCAGTGCCATTTGATTTACAAAGAACAGTTGCTCCTGGTGGTATTTGAGTTGTGCTACCACTAGCAGTTAATACTCCTAAAGTTCTATTAGATGTACCTCTTACGGTGTCATCTTTCATAATCCATACTCTAGTTACACCAGAACCTGATGGCATAGTTATAGTTCTATCTCCACCTAAAGTTCCATATAATCTTAAATATGCATTTTTACCATTTGATGTTGCACCATCTGTTAGTAGTAAAGTAACACTACCTGAAGCCATATCTACATCTAAAGCTCCTGTTGATGATTGTTCTAATATTTGTAGGTTAGTATTAGTAATACCACCCCATTGGCCAGCTTTTTCGCCGGTTGTTATAATTTCTAATTGTATATCTGATGAATAACTTGATGCCATAATTTTATACTCCTGGATCTATTGGTGTCCAGACCATATTTGCTCCTGGTATTATTTCACTCCATGTTATAGCCTGTGCTGTACCTGTAGCAAGCGTAAAAGTGCTGCCTGTAGGTGAAACATTAGCTTCTCCTGTTACTGTAACAGTTCCTGAAGAAATTACAACCTGATTTCCACTTGGAGTTAAATTAGCATCTGCGCTTACTGTAACAGTACCAATNGCTANNGCTACTTGAGANCCAGTAACACCAAAGTTNGCATCTCCTCNAATTGATAAACTACCAAANCCNANAGTTAANCTGATTTGGATCAGGTATNTCTGTAATAGANTCNGCNACAATACCTGGATCTCCAATGCTNATAGTTACCTGATTTNCTGTAACTGNAANAGTTACATCNCTATCNGGTCCTGATGTAGCAAATGGTAATGCTGNTATTGCGTCAAATCCTAAACTCATAAATAATCCTTAAAAGGAGACAGGGGGTATGTGGTGGTGCCCTGTCTCCATCTAAAGATTATATACTATATTTCTACAGTATCAACTCTGTTAATTCAAAATTAGATCCTACAGATCCTTTATAGAAAGTATTAAAAGCTAGACTTATTCTAGTATTGTTACCTTTTTTTGTTTCAACTTGATGAGTAGTAGACGACGGAAATAAAAATAAATCACCAGTCTGCACAGGAAAGTACCAAGTACCAGAATTCCATAAATTCCATTTGGTATTATCTATTTCAGGTCTTATTTGTTGATAAGCATCTTTACTAAAAAGTATTTTATCATTTTTTATATCTGAATCAAAATAAAATACACCAGACACTACTGAATTAGGATGTGAGTGTTTGTGATGATATTGATTAGTTTCGGTATAATTTAACCAAGATTGAGTTATATAAAGTTCTATATTATTTTTAGGACAAATAATTGTATCTAAAAAGTTTTTGCAATGTTTATCTAAAAACTTCTTTATGTTTTTAAACTGTTTTCTATTTAATATATAATTATCTTTTGTATTAATGTTGCCTTGATTATTTGTGCAATGTTTTTTTTGTTCTTTTACAAATTGTAATTCTTGTTTTGTAAAACCTCTATCTATTTTCGTTGTATAAATAGGTGTTGGAAAAATAGAATGTGTTACAGGATTATTCATAATTAATAATTGCGTAAGTAAATATTTTAAGATTTGTTGGAGTTATTACTTTATATTCTACATCAGAGTCAAAAGATAATAAGTGATTTTCTGTGCTTTTAATAAAAGTATTATCAATCTCAATACCACCATTAGTGCTGTTAGCAAAAAGAATTGCTACTTTAGTTTTTGGTTTATGGTGATTAATTAAATATTTTTGTGGTTTTAATGTTTTTGTAAATAAATTAAATCTTATTGAGTGTAGTTTTTTATAAGGTATTTTTTCTAAGGCCGGTTTCATCATACTTAAATAATTAATAAAAATCTGATGTGTTAAGTTAGAATCTTTTATTATTTCATTAGTAAATTTATATCCGTCACAAGGTTTATAATTTACAAAATCATTGTAAAACCAAAAAAAAGTATCACCTGTTAATGTATCTTTAATACTAGAAAATAATACAGGATCTATAAGATTATTAATAATGCTGTGTTTATTTTTTGTATTCATACCATCCTGTTATAATATATTTATCTTCATCAATAGTAGTGTGTCCTTTATGTAAAAAAGTCCAATCAGCACTCCAAATAATAGTTAAACCTTTTTCTGGTTTTATTTTTGTGTTTTGATAATACCATTCTGTTTCCCCACCTTTTTTAACATTGTTAAGATAAGTCATAAAAACAAGATGTCTTTTACTTGTCATAATTCCTGATGCTTCTGAATGCCAGTAATGATAGGCTTGTTTAGGTTTATATTTTTGAATATTAAAGTTTTCTTCTAGACCCCAAGGTTCTACACGTAAATCACAATATTTATATTTAGATTTATACTGATCTAAACATTTTATTATTTCTTTAAAATATAATTTTAAACATAAATGATTATCAATTTCACGTTCGTTAAGAATAAGATCTAAACTATCTTTAACAGTTTTATCTACACCGTTTCTACTCCAACCAAGTTTTTTATTTTTTGATGCTTTAAATAAATTTATGAGATCATCACAGATAGATAAATCAGATATATAGTATCCTTCTATAAAATTATTCTTTCTATTTAAATTGTGTTCTCTCAACATACCACCACTGAAACTACTTTAATTTTTAAGAATTGTCAACATCCCATTGTTGTGTTTCTTCATTCCATTTATAATTATTATTATCTTCTGGTTTTACAACCGGTGCTTCCCACAAACAAGTAGTTTCATTAAGTGTCCAACTATTAAAAGGTTTAGGTGGAATAAATGCATCTCTTGTCTGATCATAAGTATAACCTACTCCAGCAAAATTTTTTCTAATGTTTCCATTATAAGAAGTTTGTTTCCAAACATCTCTTGATCCATAAAGACTATTTAAAAAATCTACTCCTGCTTGTTCGGTTGTTGCAACATCATTAGATACTACTGCAACTCTTAAAATTTTATTACCAACTCCTAGTTTTGCAAAATGTGCCATTATGCTGTGTAACTCCCGTCTCCATTATAAACTAATATTGTATCTGAACCAGATGTTGATTCTGTTGGGGAACCTGTTGTTGTGCCTGAATAATCAGCAGTTGCCATTCTTAAAATAACAACTCCACTTCCTCCTGTGTTATGTGGTAAAGTAGCATATTTTCCACCAGCGCCACCACCTGTATTTGCAGTTCCTGATGAGCCTTGTGAAACAGGAGATTGTTTTCCACCCTGACCTCCTCCACCTGAACCACCAGATGCTTGTGTACCATTATAAGTAGCACCACCACCACCGCCACCTCTTGTGACAGATGAGCCTGTGATTGATGAAGCTAAACCATCTCCACCATTTCCAGCATTGCCACTTGAATTATTTGCACCGACAGCAGAAGCACCTCCACCACCTCCACCAGCATTTCCAGCACTATCTGAATCTCCACCTTTAAAACCTTGATTTGCTGTTCCAGGAGCACCTGTTCCATTGTCAGCACCACCGCCAGAACCTCCGGATGTTCCTGTATCATCTCCGCCACCGCCAGAACCACCAACTCCACCACCAGCAGAAGTTATAGTTGTAATACCTGTGCCAGAAATAGAACTATCTCCACCTGGTCCACCAAGACCACTATCACTTGTAGATGCAGTCCCACCTGCTCCAATAGTAATTGTATAAACTGTTCCAGGAGCTAAACTTAAAGAAGTTTCAGAAGAACCGCCACCACCTGAAGTTTCAGATGAGTACGAGTTTCTATATCCACCAGCACCTGACCCACCAGCACCACCGTCTCCAGATCCACCTCCGCCACCAGCGATACATAAAAAATCACAATTGTAGA
>NHJA01000043.1:0-27640 GCA_002171845.1 Candidatus Pelagibacter sp. TMED203 | reverse complement strand
TTAATACAACTAATCCCATACCCCAATTAGTGATCATTATTGTGTAAAAAATATCCTGGTACTCTCCATTTTTAATATTAATTACGTACCATAACGACATAAATGGTATTAATGTCAGTCTGAGTATAGTCATATATAAGCTGTAGGTAGGTCTCTTAAGAGCTTGGAATAGTGCTGAGGTAATAAAAAAGACTGGATAAACCGGACCTATTAAAGCTGCAACTTGAAGATAAAGCGCTCCACTTTTAATCACTTGTGGATCGTTTGTAAAAAAAGAAATTATTATTTCTGATGTTAAGTAAATAAAAATACCAGCTAAAATCATAAAACCTGATCCAAAAACTAATGCTTTTCCATATACCTCTTTAACTCGAAAGTGCATTTTTGCACCAAAATTTTGTCCTGCAATTGATAATACAGCTGTGTTTAATCCTATAACAGGCAATAGCAAAACTTGTTCTATTCTCACAGCTGTTCCATAGCCAGCTGTTGCCAACTCACCAAACTGTCCTACAAAATAAAAAATGTTAAAAACACCAAACATAATCATTAACATTGTAAACATAATCGGAACAGATTGTTTAAAAAGTGTTGTGATATAATCTAGTTTTGGTTTAAAACATTCTAAATAAAGATATTTTTTTAATTTACAAGAATAAACTTTATTAGCTAAATAAATTAAACCAATAAATTGAGAAATAAGAGTAGCTATAGCTAGGCCAGCAATTCCAAAAGCAGGTATAAAGCCGTAACCAAAAATAAAAAGTGGATTAAGAAAAATATTTAAAAAAAATGTAAAAATTAAAACATTTCTATAACTCTTAGTGTCTCCTTGTGCATTAAGAGTTCCATTTAAGGATAGTTGTACTAAAACAATTATAGCTCCGTAAAAAATTATATCTAAATATTCGCGTGTAAGAATAATGCTTTGTTCATTTGAACCCATAATTCTTAAAAGTTCATCTGAAAAATTTAATCCAAATATTGTAACAAAAATTGAAATACCAATAGCAAAAACTATAGACTGGGCAACATACATTGATGCTTTTTTATCTTCTTTAGCTCCAATTGAATTGCTTATCAGGGCTGTTGTACCTGCGCCAATACCTACTGCTATTGCGATAGCTATAAAATATATTGGCCAAGATTTGGCAATTGCTGCTAAAGCTTCAGGTGAAATTCTTCCAGCAAAATAAGTGTCTACTAGATTATAAAATGTTTGGAAAAGTGATCCAGTGCTAGCTGGGATAGTTACCTTTCTCAACAATTGCCAAATAGAACCTTTAGTTAAATCCATAAATATTAAAATTCCTTTTGGAATATATGCTTTTTTCCAGCTTTCTTAGCAAGTACAATCTGTCTCTGTCTCATTCTAAATCTAGTTTTTTGCGTCTTTGTGAGTGTGTCATAACATCTATTACAAGAGACACCCTCTTCATATTTTTTAGATTTTTTATCTTTTGGCGATATTGGAGTTCTGCAACCACTACAGATAGAATATGTTCCTAAGACTAAATCGTGTTTAAGAGAAACTCTGTTATCAAAAACAAAACACTCACCTCTCCACAAACTATTTTTTTTCTTTATAGTTTTTAAATAATTTAAAATTCCACCTTTTAACTGAAAGATATTTTTAAATCCCCTTTGAGTTAAATATACTGAGGCTTTTTCACATCGAATTCCTCCAGTACAAAACATAGCAATTGGTTTTTTTTTATCTAATTTATTTAAATATTCAGGAAATTCTCTGAAGTTGTCGACTTTAGGATTAATAGCTTTTTTAAAACTTCCTATTTGATACTCGAATGGTTTCCTTGCATCTAAAATAAAAGTATTCCTATTTTTGATAAGATTGTTCCATTTTGTTGGAACAATATGATTTTCTTTTTTAATTTTAGGTGAGATATTTAAACCCATTGGAACGACCTCTTTTTTTATTTTAATCTTAGGTCTATGAAACGGTTGAAATTTATTTACTGACACATTCTCACTGTCAAAATTTAAAATACCAAACAAACTCTTAATTTTTCTATTCGCTAAAGAAATGCTTCTAGACTTTCCAGATATGGTTCCATTAATTCCTTCCTTTGAAATAATGAGAGTTCCTTTAATATTATTATCTTTAAATAACTTTTGAAGAAAAAGTTTATTCTTTTTTAATGACTTTAATTCTTTGAATTTATAAAAACCTAAAATAGTAAACATTATTTTTTAATACAAATAGTTAGTCCATCACCTATGGGAATTATATTTTTTGTAACCCTGTTATCTTTTTTAAGATGATCATTAAATTCTCTTATAATATTAGTAAATTTGTCATTTTTTGATTTATCTGATACCTCTCCATGCCATAATACATTATCAATAATGATTAATCCCCCGCTAACAACCATATTAATGCTTATATCGAAATAGTTAATATAATTTTCTTTGTCTGCATCTATAAATATTAAATCAAATTTTTGATTAGAATTGTTTAATTCTTTTAGGCTATCCATAGCTGGTTTAATGATTTGTTTAATCTTTTTTTCTTTAGCTTTTTCATAAAAAGATTTAGCTTTATTGCAAAATTCAAAATTTTTATCTAAACTAATTAGAATTCCATCAGAGGGTAAAGCTGAAGCCATTGACAAAGCACTAAAGCCAGTGAAACTTCCAACCTCTAATATCTTTTTAGTGTTGGATATTTTAATTATTGTTTGTAGAAATTGAGCTTGAGAAATCGATATTTGTAATCTCTTTTGATCTCCAAGGCTTGTATTATGATCTATTATTTCTTTCTGAATATCAGTCATGTTTTCCGAATGATCAATTATATATTTCTCAAGATTATCGGTTAAATCTATATTTTTAGGCATAATTATTTTTTTAAAAACTTCTTTAAAATTTCATTTGTTAATTGTGGATTTGCCTTTCCACCAGAAGCTTTCATGACTTGACCAACAAAAAATCCAAATAACTTTTCCTTTCCAGCCTTATATTGATCAACTTTTCCCTTATCCTTTTTTAATATTTCGTTAATCAATTTTTCTAATTCTTTAGGGTCGCTTTGTTGTTTCATTCCTTTAGACTCAATTATTTTTTTGGGATTGTCGCCACTTTCAACCATAATCTCGAATACTTCTTTCGCTATTCTTCCTGAAATCTCACCTGATTTAATCGACTGAATCAATTCTGCAAAGTCTTTAGCTGAAATAGGAGATTCTGATATATTGAGATTTTTTTCATTTAACATTGCAAATAAGTCTCCCATCATCCAAGTTGCTGTAAGTTTTTTATCCGATATTTTTGCAACTTCTTCATAGTAATTTGAAATTTCTTTTTCAGAAACTAATACATTTGCTTCATAAATGTTTAAACCATAGTCTTTTATAAATCTTTCCTTCTTTTTATCCGGTAACTCTGGAAGAGATTTTTTCAAATCATCAACTAAACTTGGTTCAAGTTTTAGAGGAAGAAGGTCTGGATCAGGGAAATATCTGTAATCATGAGCATCCTCTTTTGATCTCATAGATCTTGTTTCATTTTTTTTCGTATCAAAGAGTCTGGTCTCTTGATCAATTGGCTTGCCACTTTCTAATAATTCAACTTGTCTAGCTGCTTCATATTCTATAGCCATTTGCATGAATTTTATTGAATTAACATTTTTTATCTCACATCGTGTGCCAAATTTTTTATCGCCTATTTTTCTAACAGAGACATTAACATCTGCCCTGAGTGAACCCTCTTGCATGTTTCCATCGCAAGTACCAAGATATCTCATAATGCTTCTTAATTTTTTGATATAAGCGTTTACTTCATCCGGAGACCTAAGATCTGGTTTACTGACAATTTCCATTAAAGCAATCCCTGATCTATTTAAGTCAACATAAGTATTAGATGGATCTAGGTCGTGAATACTTTTGCCTGCATCTTGCTCTAAATGTAGACGTTCGATTCCAATCTGTTTTGATCCATAAGGCATATCTAATAAGACTTTTCCCTCACCTACTATTGGATTTTTGTATTGTGAGATTTGATAACCTTGAGGAAGATCGGCATAAAAATAATTTTTTCTATCAAAAACAGAATAGTTGTTAATTTTAGCATTTAAACCCAAACCAGTTCTTACTGCTTGTTTAACACACTCTTCATTAATTACTGGCAACATTCCTGGAAATGCAGAATCAATTAAACTTACCTGTTTGTTAGGTTCTCCACCAAATTTAGTTGAGGAGCCAGAAAAAAGTTTTGATTTTGATAAAACTTGTGCATGTACTTCAAGTCCAATGATAACCTCATAATTATCTTTATCTCCTTTAATAAAATAATCGAATTTATCTTTGCTCATACCCACCATTTTTTTATTTCATTATTAAATTTACAATTTTTTTCAAATGCATAAGCAATATTAAGAATTTTTTGTTCGTCAAGAACTTTGCCAATTAACTGCAAGCCTAAGGGATAACCTTTATTATCCAAACCAGCTGGAAATGCTATAGCTGGCAAACCAGCTAAGTTGGCAGGAACTGTGAATATATCATTTAAATACATTGAAACTGGATTGTCTGTTTTTTCCCCTATTTTGAAAGCTGAGCTAGGGGTTGATGGAGTTAAAATGGCATCTACTTTTGTAAAATTATCATCAAAGTCTTTTTTTATTAGCTGTCTGACCTTTTGTGCTTTTAAATAATAAGCATCATAATATCCAGAGGATAAGACATAGGTTCCAATTAAAATTCTTCTCTTAACTTCATCACCAAAACCTTCTGACCTTGTGTTTTCATACATTTCAATTAAATCTTTCCCTTTTTTGGACCTGTGTCCATAGCGTACACCATCATATCTAGCTAAATTTGAAGAGGCTTCAGCGGGAGCAACAATGTAATAAGTTGGTAGTGCGTATTTAGTATGAGGCAGAGAAATATCAATTATCTTTGCGCCTAGATCTTTTAAAATTTTTTTCCCATTCTCCCAAAGTTTATCTATCTCTTTAGGCATGTTGTTCACTCTGTACTCTTTGGGAATACCAATTTTTAAACCTTTAATATTATCTTTTAAATTTTTAGAGTATTTCTCTTTTTCTTTTTTTATAGATGTGGAATCTTTTTCATCAAAGCCTGACATTGCTTCAAGCATTAATGAACAGTCAGTTACTGTTTTAGTCATAGGTCCTGCTTGATCTAGAGATGAGGCAAAAGCAACTATCCCCCATCTTGAACATAAACCATAGGTAGGTTTTAATCCTACAGTGCCTGTAAATGAAGCTGGTTGTCTAATTGACCCGCCGGTATCTGTTCCTATTGTTGCAGGTGTTAAATCCGCAGCTAAAGCTGAGGACGAACCGCCTGATGATCCACCGGGTACTAATTTATCGCCAACAGGATTAATTACATTGCCAAAGTGACTCGTCTCGTTAGATGAGCCCATAGCAAATTCATCACAATTCAGTTTGCCCAAAAGAAAAGCGCCATTGTCCCATAAGTTTTTGGTTACAGTAGATTCATAAGTTGGTACAAAATTATTTAATATATTGCTACCTGCTGTTGTTCTAATATTAGATGTGCAAAACAAATCTTTTACTGCTAAAGGAATGCCTGGAAGCAGTTGATCAAAATTAGGGTTGTCATCAAATTTTTTTGCATTGTCTAACGCTTGTTCAAAAGCTGTTGTTACGAAAGTATTAAGTTTTTTAGCATTTTCTATATTTTTGATAAATAACTTAGTCAATTCTACTGATGAAATTTCTTTTGATTTTATCTTTTTAATTATTTCGTCTAAGCTTTGATTTGTTATGTCGTTCATTATTCAATAACTTTCGGTACTACAAAAAATTCCTCATTTTTTTTTGGTGAATTTTTCAATACCTTATCTCTTATTTTTCCATCGCTTATTAAATCCTGCCTTGACCTTAAAGGTTCGTTTAAAATTGAGGACAAAGGCTCTATTTTATCTGTATTTAACTCATTCAATTGCTCAATGAATTTAAAAATGGATGATAGGTCTTTGGCCAAAGCTTCAGATTTTTTCTTATCTAGCGATATTCGTGCTAACTTGCTTACATGAATAATTTTTTCTTTATCTATGACCATTTGTGAAATATGTTAAATATACTAAAAATTAATAACATAAAATATAAAATAAAAATGCTGGATATTGAAGAATTTAGTACAAAACTCCATAAAAATTCAAGATTAATGGGTATAGATCCTGGTAAGAAAAGAATTGGTATTGCTTTATCAGATGAAAACAGGAGAATAGCCACTCCTCACAAGACCATTATCAAGAATAATTTTTCATCATTTATTGTAGATATTAAGAAAATTATTAATGAGTACAATATTGAGGGAATTGTCATTGGAAATCCAATAAACTTAGATGGATCGGATAGTCAGTCTTCTCAATCTGCTAAAGACTTAGCTATAAATCTATCAAAAAATATTTCAAAACCAATCACAATGTGGGATGAAAGGTTATCAAGTGAAGGTGCTTTCAAATTAGCTAGTAATTTAGACATAAATACAAGTAAAAAAATTAAAAAATTAGATGAAAATGCAGCTGCTTTTATTTTACAGGGTGTTTTAGATTTTTTAAAAAAATAGCTTGATATCATAAGTCAAAAGGCCTATAGAGTTGATTTTAATGGCAGTTATTAAAAAAACTAAAGCTATTAAAAATTACCCCAAACACCTCTTAGGTATACAAAATCTTTCCTTTTCAGAAGCAAAAGAAATTTTACATCAAGCAAAAGGGTTTATAAAACTTAATAGAAGTAATTCAAAAAAATTAGACACTCTTAGAGGAAAAACTCAGATTAACCTATTTTTTGAGCCTTCAACAAGAACACAAAGCTCCTTTGATCTTGCTGGTAAAAGATTGGGAGCAGATGTAATGACGATGAACATTGTTAATTCAGCTCTAAAAAAAGGTGAAACTTTAATAGATACGGCAATGACATTGAATGCAATGCACCCAGATATAATAGTTATTCGTCATCAAGACTCTGGTGCGCCAAATTTACTTTCTCAAAAAGTTAATTGTTCAGTAATAAATGCTGGTGACGGAAGAAGAGAACATCCCACTCAAGCTCTTTTAGATGCATTAACAATAATAGATAGAAAAGGAAAAATTGAAGGTTTAAAAATAGCAATTTGTGGAGACATTTTACATTCAAGAGTTGCGAGATCTAATATTTATTTAATGAATATGCTAGGGGCTGAAGTTAATGTAATTGCACCAAAAACATTAATGCCAAAATCTATAGACAAATTAGGAGTTAAATCTTTTACAAATATGAAAAAAGGATTGGACTCATGTGATATCGTAATGATGTTAAGATTGCAAAATGAAAGGATGCAGGGATCATTTTTGCCCTCTAAAAGAGAGTATTATGAATATTTTGGTTTAACACCAGAAAAACTTAAATTTGCAAAAAATAATGCATTAGTAATGCACCCCGGACCGATGAATAGAGGCGTAGAAATAGACACTAAACTTGCAGATAATATAAATGTTAGTTTAGTTAAAGAACAAGTTGAACTTGGTGTCGCAATAAGAATGGCGTGCCTAAAAATATATTGTAAAA
Organism: Candidatus Pelagibacter sp. TMED203; assembly: GCA_002171845.1. Taxonomy (GTDB): domain Bacteria; phylum Pseudomonadota; class Alphaproteobacteria; order Pelagibacterales; family Pelagibacteraceae; genus Pelagilacustribacter. The sequence goes on along the minus strand of NHJA01000043.1, from coordinate 20,076 downwards.
AATGAAAGAGAAAATATTAATTAATGCAAGAATAGTTGATCCATCACAAAAATTAGATTGTATTGGTGGTTTAATAATAGATTCTAATGGAAAAATTAAAGCAATCGGCAAAAATATAAATAAAAATATTGCATCTAAAAATGCAGAGATAATTGATATAAAAAAAAATATCTTAATTCCTGGGATAGTTGATATGAAAACATTTGTAGGTGAACCTGGATATGAATATAAAGAAAATTTTAGAACATTAAGTCAGGCAGCATTATCCGGTGGCGTTACATCCGTAGTTTCTATGCCTAATACAAAACCAGTTATTGATAATGTTTCGATGGTAGATTTTATAATGCGAAGAGGAAGGGACAAAGCTAAAATAAATATTTATCCTTGTGCAGCTCTTACAAGAAATATTGACGGAAATTCAATGACAGAATTCGGTCTATTATCTAGCAGAGGAATAATTGGTTTTACCGATGTAATAAGAACAATTCAAAATACATCTATTATGGCTAGAGTGATGAATTATGCCTCTGATATGGGTGTTTTAATTATGCAACATGCTCAAGATTATGAACTATCAAAAGATGGACTTGTTAATGAAGGAGAAATTTCAACAAGATTAGGATTGAGCGGTATACCAACTATTGCTGAAAAAATAATAATTGAGAGAGATCTATCTTTATTAGAGGAATATCCTTGCAGATATCATATAAATCAAATTTCAGCGATGAAATCACTGGAAGTAATTAAAAAAAATAAACTTAGTGGTAAAAAATTTACAGTAGGTGTCTCGATTAACAATCTTTCACTAAATGAAAATGATATTGGTGATTTTAAAACTTTTTTAAAATTGTCTCCTCCTTTGAGATCAGAAAAAGATAGAGTTGCATTAATAAATGGTATTAAAGAGGATTTAATTGACGTAATAGTCTCAGATCATAAACCTGAAGATGAAGAGTCTAAAAGGCTACCATTTTCACAAGCAGCTACTGGTGCAATTGGAGTTGAAACATTATTGCCTTTAGCTTTAGAACTTTACCATAACGAGTCACTCGAATTAAGCAAAATAATACAATCTTTAACTATCAATCCATCTAAAATACTGAATATAAAAAAGGGCTCACTTAAAAAGGGTTTTGATGCAGATATATGTATTTTTGATCTGAACAAACCTTGGGTTATAAAAAGCGAAGAATTAAAATCAAAGTCTAAAAATACAGCTATTGAGGATAGAAAACTACAAGGAAAAGTTTTGATGACTTTTTTAAATGGTGAGTTAGTATTTAATCAACAGTGAATTCAGATTTAACAGTTATAATTTTTTATTCGTATTTATTAGGGTCAATACCCTTTGGTTTGATTATTACCAGATTGTTTTTAAAACAAGATGTGAGGAAAATTGGTTCTGGTAATATTGGAGCAACAAACGTTTTAAGGACTGGAAAAAAATCATTAGCAATTTTAACTTTATTTCTTGATATATTAAAAGGTTATATATGTATTTATTTTACTTTAGTAAACTTTCCAGAATTTATTCATTTGGCTGCTTTAATTTGTTTGTTAGGTCATATTTTTCCAATATGGTTGAAACTTAAAGGCGGCAAAGGAGTAGCAACTTATCTTGGTATACTTTTAGCTTTATCTTTTGAACTTGCCTTGATCTTTGGTATTTCTTGGTTATTAATTTTATACATTACTAAATATTCTTCTTTGTCCTCAATACTAAGTTCTTTAAATGTTTTTTTATTTTCTTTTTATTCTACCTTAATTTACCCAGATTTTATTTACCTTACTTTTTTTATTATTATACTCTTCGCACATAGAGAAAATTTAGTAAGGTTAAAAAACAAAACTGAACGTAAAATTAAACTTTAAAATCAACGTTTATTATACTTTAGTTTGACAAAAACGTTTATTTTTGTCAGTAAAGTCAATTATAATGAATCTTGTTATTGTAGAAAGTCCAGCAAAAGCAAAAACTATAAACAAATATCTAGGAAAAGATTATATTGTTTTAGCTAGTTACGGACATGTTAGAGATCTTCCGTCTAAGAATGGATCTGTCGATCCAGAAAATAATTTTAAGATGGAATGGGAATTAGATAGCTTTTCAAAAAAATACGTTAAAGAAATTACTGAAGCAGCAGCTGGGTCTGAAAGAATTATTTTAGCTACTGACCCGGATAGAGAAGGTGAAGCTATCGCCTGGCATGTTAGAGAAATACTTGAAAGTAAAAAACTTTTAAAAGGTAAAAAAGTTGAGAGAGTTGTATTTAATGAGATTACAAAAAAAGCTGTCACTAATGGAATAAATAATCCAAGAGAAATTGAGTCCTTGTTAGTTAATGCCTACATGGCAAGAAGAGCTTTGGACTACCTTGTTGGTTTCAATATATCTCCAATTTTGTGGACTAAACTTCCAGGTTCAAAGTCTGCTGGTCGTGTTCAATCAGTTGCTTTAAGATTAATAACTGAACGTGAGCATGAGATTGAACTTTTTAAACCAGAGGAATTTTGGACTATTTCTAGTAACTTTAAATATGATGACGAGCTTATAAAATCTAAACTAACTATTTTTGATAAAAATAAAGTAGAAAAATTTACTTTTAAAAAGAAAGCTGAATCTGAAAGTGCGCTAAATGTAATTAAAAAACTATCTTATAAGATAAGTGATGTCTCTTCTAAAGTATATCGAAGAAACCCACTAGCTCCTTTTACTACATCAACGTTACAACAAACAGCATCTGGTAAGTTTGGTTTTGGAGCATCCAGAACAATGCAAATCGCTCAAAGACTTTACCAAGGAATAGACATCGAAGGAGATACTGTTGGTCTTATTACNTATATGAGAACAGACGGAACTCANATTTCTNANGAAGCNATNTCNGATTTTAGAANTTTNATAANTAAANANCATGGNAAAGAATATCTTCCNNAAANNCCTAATANTTATAAAGGAAAAAAAGCAAAGAATGCTCAAGAAGCTCATGAAGCTATAAGACCAACCGATGTTTCTAGAGAGCCTTCTCAAATGAAAAAATATTTAAGCACCGATCAATCTAAGCTTTATGAATTAATCTGGAATAGAGCTGTATCTTCACAAATGAATCCTGCTGAATTTGATAGAAAAAGTATAACTATAGAATCTGAAAACAAAAATATTACTTTTAAAGCAAATGGATCTACCGTTAAATTTGACGGATATTTAAAAATCTATAAATTTGATGAAAAAGATGAAGATCTTAAAAATATTCTACCTCAAGTCAAAGTTGGAGATAAAGTTTCTATAAAAGAAATAATAGATGATCAGCATTTTACTGATCCGCCTCCAAGATATTCAGAGGCTAGTCTAGTTAAAAAAATGGAAGAATTAGGAATAGGACGTCCTTCTACTTATGCAAGTATAATATCTGTTTTATCTACTAGAAATTATGTAGAATTATTAAATAAAAGATTTCATCCTACAGACCGTGGTAAATTACTATCTGCTTTTCTTGAAAAATTATTTTCTAAATATGTTGACTATAATTTTACTGCAGATTTAGAAAATCAATTAGATGAGATTACCAGTGGTAAAGTTGATTGGGTAAAAGTTTTAGATGGTTTTTGGAAGGACTTTTACTCTAACGTTGGTAAAGTAAAAGAGAAAAGAACTAGAGAAGTTCTAGATCTTTTAAATGAAAGTCTAGGCGATCTTGTTTTTGAAAGAGNCGACAATGATACTATTGATAGAAAATGTAAGCATTGCAATACAGGTGANCTGAGTCTTAAAAACAGTTTTAGAGGTGGTGCATTTATAGGTTGTTCTAATTACCCGGAATGTAAGTTTACTAGACCATTATCTAAAACTAAAGCATCGCAACAACTTAATCTTGCTGAACCTAAACTTATTGGAAAAAACGATTTTGGCAAAGATATCTTTCTTAAAAATGGTCGTTTTGGTCCGTACTTACAATTTGAGATTGAGGCTGCAGAATTAAATCAAAAAAAAATTAAAAAATCAAAAAAGAAAAAAGAAAATGAAAACTTAAAAAATGTGTCTATACCAAAGGGCCTCTTGATTGAAAATATTGATTTAGAAAAGGCTAAATATCTTTGTTCTTTGCCTAGAGTAATAGGTAAACATCCTGATTTGAATGAAGACATTACTGTCAACGTCGGTAGATTTGGTCCTTATTTAAAATGTTCAAATAAGTCTGCAAGAATTGAAAGTGTTGATGAAATATTCACAATAGGTCTTAATAGAGCAATAACTTTAATCTCTGAAGCTAAACCTGGTAGAATATCTTCTTCAGAAATTAAGAATCTTGGAGAACATCCCGAAGATAAAAAACCTGTTAAAGTTATGAAAGGTCAGTATGGTCCATATATCAAGTATAAATCTTTAAACGCTACTATACCTGAAGATAAAGACCCAAGTGAACTGACGATGGAAGAAGCTTTAATCTTAATTGAAAAAAGAAAAGAATATGATAAGTCTAAAAAGAAAAGGAGAAAATAATGAAATATATTATTATAGGTCTAATATTTACACTAACTTTAATTTTAAATATTTCTGCTAAAGAAAAATGTGATAGACCATGGAAATTAGGAGACCCCCTTGTAGGACCATGCAAATATGACCAGAAAACAAAAAAACTTAAGTTGCCAGATAATAAAACAGTTTCTAACTTAGGAGGCAAAGCAAAGTCTGCGGGTAAAAAGTTTTTAGATAAATTAAATACAGAGTCAACACTAACCGATGTGCTTTTTAAAAAAGATTGATGAATATTGAAGATCAACTTAAGAAGCTCAAAATCAAATTGCCAAATGCTCCTGCCCCTGTTGGTTCTTATGCGGCTTTCAAAAAAGTAAATAACCTAGTATTTATATCGGGTCAGATTAGCATAGATGAGGGTGGTAAAATTTTAAAGGGGAAAGTTGGAAAGGACTTAAAACTAGAAGATGGAATAAAAGGTGCTCAATTGTGTTGTTTAAATATATTAGCTCAATTGAAAAAAGCATGTAATGAGGATTTGAACAAAGTTAAAAACTGTATTCAAATAGCAGGGTATATAAATTCATCTAGTGATTTTATTGATCAGGCGAAGGTATTAAATGGCGCATCAGAATTATTAACAAATATCTTTGGTGAAATAGGTATTCATTCAAGAGCTGCTTTAAGCGTAAATTCTCTACCATTAGGTGCTGCTGTAGAAATAGTCTCTATTTTTGAAATTAATTAATATTCGATCTGCCAACTGAATAATATTTAATTTTTTTTCTAATCATATCATCTTGATTATAAAGATTTCTCAAATCATATAATTTAAAATTTTTATTTTTGACCAATTTTTTAAAATCAATACTTTTAAACTCGTCCCATTCAGTATGAAGAATTACTAGATCAGATTTTCTGCAAACTTTGCCTATATTATTATAGTATTTAAGATTTTTAAATTTATCAAAAATCTTTTTCTTTCCTGATGGATCGTAATAGGAAACTAAAGCACCTTTTTTTAGTAAATAAGGTATCATTATTAAACTACTAGAGTCTCTCATATCATCAGTGTTGGGTTTAAAAGTAACGCCTAGCACTGATATCTTTTTATGTTTGAGATTTTTTCCCAAAATTTTTTCTACTCTTCTTGCCAGAAGCAATTTTCTGTTATGATTTGATCTTATTACTGATTTAACTATTGATAAATTTATGTTTTGTTTATCACCGGTAACTACCAATCCCTTTGTGTCTTTAGGAAAACATGAGCCACCGTATGCTGGTCCAGCTCTCAAAAACCTTCCACCTATTCTATTGTCACTACCCATTCCTAGTGAAACTTCTTCAACATTGATCTCCAATTTTTCACATAAATTAGCTAACTCATTTATAAATGTAATTTTAGTCGCCAGAAAAGCATTTGATGCATATTTGATTAACTCTGCTCCACGTCTTGAAGTAGTAAAAAACTTAGCTCCTTTTGCAATCAAAGGCTGATATAGCTTTTTCATAATATTAAATACTTTCTTGTTATTTGAACCAACGACAATTCGATCAGGAAATCTGAAATCTCGAATTGCCTCTCCTTCCCTTAAAAATTCTGGGTTAGAAATAACTTCAAAGTTTTTATTTCTTTTTTTTTTAAGAATTTTTTCAATTTGATCTCCTGTTCCAACAGGCACTGTTGATTTTGTAACTATAATTTTTTTCTTTTTTATTAGTTTAGAGATTTGTGAAATGACATTATAAACATATTTTAAATCAACTGACTTAGAACCTTTTTTTGTGGGCGTTCCTACGCAAATGAAAATAATATCAGATTTATGCACTGCTTCTGCGAGATTAGATGTAAAAATAAGTCTACCCGCTTTAAAATTTCTTTTAACCAATTCACTTAAACCAGGTTCATATATAGGTATTATTCCTTTGTTTAAATTTTTAATTTTATTTAAATCTTTATCTATGCAATAAACTTGGTTNCCTAAATCTGAAAAACANGTACCGCTTACAAGCCCAACATATCCTGTTCCAATCATACATAATTTCATAAATTTAATTTTTTTTTGAAATTTTTAAGTTTGAGTCGATGTATCCATCTAAAGTTCCGCAATCAATATATTTACCTTTAAATATATTGCCAAAGAACTTTTCACGTTTTTGAATCAAAGTTCTTATAGCATCCGTTATGTGAATCTCGCCACCTTTACCTCTTTTCTGATTTCTCAAAACACTTATTATTTTTTTGGGCAAAATATACCTACCGATTATGGCAAAATTTGATGGAGCTTCACTTCTGCTTGGTTTTTCAATAACTTTATTAATTAAAAAGGAATTTTTTGTTTTATCGGTAAACCCAAGAATGCCCCATCTTGATACAGTTTTAATGTTTACTTTTTTTGTAGCTATGATTGCNCTCCTTTTTTTTTTATGTAAAGCAATCATTTCTTTTGAACAATTTTTTTTTATAATTAAATCATCAGCTAATAACATTAGAAAATATTTCTCTTTTAGATATTTTTTGCACTTTAAGACAGCNTCTCCAGTTCCCTCTGGCTTGTTCTGGTAAACAAACTTTATCATTTTTTGATACTTTTTAATCCGTTGAAATACTTGTTTTAGTTTTTTATCATTTTTTTTCTTTTTTATAATTTTTTTATAAAATTTATCATTAAAGAAATATTTCTTTATGCTCGGTCTATTTTTAGGCACTACAAAGATAAACTGTTTAATACCAGCATCTATACATTCTTCTAAAATATATTCTAGATTGGGCTTNCCGTTTATAGGTAATAATTCTTTGGGNATTACACTCGTTAAGGGTAGCAATCTGGTNCCTAGACCTGCTAGTGGAATAATTGCTTGCTTTATCATATGATACTTTTACTTATTATCATTAGAATTTACAAATGAAAATATTTAAAAACAAAAGGAAACTTCAAAGAGAAATTTTAAAAATAAAAAATATTTCCTTTGTTCCCACAATGGGAAGTATTCATAAAGGCCATGAAAAACTTATAAACATAGCAAAACGAAGATTTAAAAAGGTACTGGTAAGTATTTATGTTAATCCCAAACAATTCAATTCTCGAGATGATTTTAGAAGTTATCCACGTAATATAAAAAAAGATATTAATGCTTTAAAAAGGCTAAAAGTAGATTATTTGTACATACCTAATTATTCCGATGTTTTCTTTTTTAAACCTAAAAAACAAATTTATCTCCACAGTTTTAGTAAAAAGTTATGTGGAAAATTAAGAAAGGGACATTTTAAAGGTGTCATAAATGTAATAAATAGATTTTTAGAGATTATAAAACCAAAATATATGCTTTTAGGCAAAAAAGATTTTCAACAGTTNTATTTNATCAAAAAACATATAGAGAAAAATAAAATACCTACNATAGTAATACCTTGCAAAACAGTAAGAAATAAAAATGGCACTGCTTTATCATCAAGAAATAATAATCTTAAAAAAGATGAATTAATTAANCTTGCTAAGATTATAAAAAAAATTAAAAAAAGTAAAAAGTCTATTAATAAGTCAAAAATTTTAAAAATTTTAAATGAAATGTCTGTTAAAAAAGTTGATTATGTAGAGTTCTTAAATCTAAATAGTTTAAAAACTCCTGTTAACACAAAAACAAAATTTAATATATTTGTAGCTTTTTATATTGGAAAAACCAGATTAATTGATAATTTCTAGTTTAAAAAGAAATAAGATCCAATTCCTAAAAAAGATAAAAACCCAATGACGTCTGTTATTGTTGTTACGAAAACACTAGATGCAAGAGCTGGATCTATATTTAATTTTTTAAGAGAAACAGGTACTAAAATTCCAAATAAGCCAGCTACTATCATATTTAAAATCATGGCAACAGCAATAAGTATAGATAAGTCTAAATTATTGAACCAAAATTCTACAATTATTCCAGCAATTATTGCAAAAATAATTCCATTTAAGACTCCTATAACAAATTCTTTTGTAACTATTTTTAAAAAGTTTCCTGAATAAATTTCTTTTTTTGCGATAGCTCTTATTGTGACAGCAAGTGTTTGCATACCTGCATTCCCGCCCATAGATGCAACAATAGGCATCAACACAGCTAGTGCTACTACTTTTTCTATATCTTCCTGAAAAAAACCTATTACTACTGATGCAATAACTGCTGTAAATAAATTTAATAATAACCAAGTAAATCTTCTTTTGGTTTTTTTAATAACTCCATCAGTAATTTCTTCGTCTCCTACTCCTGCTAATCTTAATACATCTTCATCAGCTTCTTCTTGAACCACAGTAACAACGTCATCAGCTGTTATCATACCAATTAATTTATTTTCTTTATTTACTACGCCTGCAGAAACAAGGTTATAGTTTTCAAATGTAAGACCTACTTCCTCTTTATCCATATTAACCGAAATTAAAACAGGTATCTCCCTCATAATTGAATTCATTTTAGAGTCTCTCGAAGTTCGTAAAACCCTTGAAGATGGAACTGTTCCGACGGGTTTAAAATTTTTATCTACTATAAAAATTTCAAGAAATTCCTCTGGTAATTCTTTATTTTCTCTCAAATAATCTATAGTTTGACCAACTGTCCAATCACTAGGTACAGCTGTAAATTCTCTCTGCATTATTCTAGCAGCAGAGTCTTCAGGATAACTTAATCCTTCTTCTAGAAGAAATTTATCCTGGGGTGATAATTTCTCTAAAATCCTATACTTTTTTTTTTCTTCTATTTTTTCTAAAATTTGAAGAGCATTATCGGACTCTAACTTATGTAATATTTTAGCAATAGACTCAGGGGTAAGAAGAATAAGCACCTCAGACTGAAGCGACTCGTTTAATTCAACAAAAATTTCAGGGTCAATTGTAAATGCCTCTATTTCTATTAATTTATTTCTTGTTTCTGTATCAAGATTTTCTATTAAATCTGCTACATCGGCAGCGTGTAAATCTTCTAAAGTTTGATTAATAAATGCAACATCATTAGCTTTTATTTTTTTACTAAAGAGATTGATAAAATCTTTATTAAAATCAACATTTACTTTTTGTTTACCGACTGATTTTACTAAACTCATAATTCACCTGATTATTTTAATTTTTGAGACTTTTAGTTTATCTAATGATAAAATTCAATTTAAAATGGACGTAGAATTTAAAATTAGTAAAAAACCAATAAATTATAAGAAAGCACTACTCTTTCTAGGAAAAAGGGTTGAAAAAGTAAAAAAAGGTGGTCGTGAGTTAGTATGGATTTTAGAACATCCTACAACTTATACGGCAGGAATTAGATCTGAAAATAAAGACATACTAGATAAATCTATTAAAATTTTAAAAACTAATCGCGGGGGAAAAATAACATTTCACAACCCTGGTCAAAAAATAATTTATTTTGTTATTAATTTAAATAAAAGAAAAAAAGATATAAGAAATCTAGTGACTCAAATAGAAAATNTTATTATAAGTTTTTTGAGACTTTATAAAATAAGATCGTATTCAGATAGAAAAAAAATTGGAATATGGGTTAAAAATAAAAAAATAGCAGCAATTGGTATACGTGTTTCTAATTGGATAGCATATCACGGGTTTTCTATTAATATCAAAAACAATCTTAGTGGGTATAAAAAAATTGTTCCTTGCGGTCTAAACAATGAAAATATTACTTCTATTAAGAAAGAAAAAAAAATTACAATTAAAAATATAGATTTTAATTTAATAAAATCATTTCGTAAATATTTAAAGAAAATTTAAAACTGTTTTTTTATTAAGTTATCAAATTCTTGATTATACTTAGCCTCAAAATTATATTTTACATCGTTAATCATAAATTTTAATTTTGAAGCATGAAGCATAAGATTATTCTTTTTAAATTTAATGAATTTATTGACAGAATATTTGTTATCTCCTACTATGGGATTTCCAAGATTAAATAATTGCTTTCTCAATTGATGTTTTCTTCCAGTAATTGGTTTTAGTTCTAATAAAGAATATTTTTCAGAATTTTTTATTATTTTTAAATGTGTAATAGCTTTTTGTATTACTTTTTTATTATTTTGATAAGTAACAAGGTTATCTTCCAGAGTTTTTTTATTTTTTGGTATTTCACCATGAACTATAGCTAAATAATTTTTGTGTATTTTCCTAATTCTAAATAAGGAAGTAAATAGTTGAGCATATTCTCTATTTTTAGCAATTATTAGAACACCTGATGTTTCTTTATCAAGTCTGTGAACTATATATGCTTTTTTATTTTCAAAATATTTTGTACTACTTAACAAATCAGTTATATTTTTAAATGATTTAGTGCCTCCTTGAACTGGTATTCCACTTGGTTTATTTATAACAATAAAATTATCATTATCTTCTATAATAAAATCACCATATGTTTTTTTTTCTTTTTTGGTTGCTTTATATTTATTAATATTTTTTTTTAAGTCGATTGGTTTAATTTCAGAGATATTAAATACCTCTATAGTATCGTTCATTTGCACTCTGTAAGATGTTTTGGTTTTTTTTTTATTAACTTTAATTTTTTTTTTTTCTTATTATCTTTTCGATTAGAGATTGAGGAATATTTAAAACTTTAGCTTTAAACCACTTGTCTAATCTTGAATTATGATAATCTCTTTCAATTATGTACTTTTGGAGCATTTAGAGGTTTAACTTTAGTTATTTTTTTGCCGTTTTTGAAACTGTATCTGTTTTTTTCTCAGTGTTTTTATCTTTATCCTTGGCTTCAGTTTTTTTCGGCTTATCAACTCTTCTTTCCTCTGGATTTCTATCAACTAATTCAATAACAGCCATTGGTGCATCATCACCAGTTCTAAAACCTGCTTTTAAAACTCTTGAGTAACCACCATTCCTTTTGTTGTATCTTGTAGAGAAAACATTGAAAACTTTTGAGACTGACTGTTTGTTTTGTAATTTACTAAAAAGTCTTTTTTTATTATTTAGTAAATTTTTTTTGCCAATCGTTATCACTTTGTCTATTAAAGGTTTAAGTTGTTTGGCCTTTGGAAGCGTTGTTTTAATCTGTTCATATTTTATTAAAGAATTAAGCATGTTTTTAAATAAAGCTTTTCTATGCTCTGATGTTCTATTTAATTTTTTATAACCAATTCTATGTCTCATTAGTATGTATTTTCCTCAAGTTTTCTTGATAATTCTGCAATGTTATCTGGAGGCCAATTTGGTATTTCCATTCCCAAATATAGTGACATAGAATTTAAAACTTCTTTTATTTCATTTAAAGACTTTCTTCCAAAATTTGGGGTTCTTAGCATTTCTGGTTCTGTTTTTTGTACTAGATCACCAATATAAATAATATTATCATTTTTGAGACAATTCATAGATCTTACAGAAAGTTCTAACTCCTCAACTCTTTTGAGTAAATTTCTATTGAACTCAGGCTCTGAAGGTTTTGCTTTTTCAACTATTTCTTTAGGATCGTCAAAATTAACAAACATTGAAAGTTGATCTTGAAAAATCCGAGCTGAATAAGCAATCGCATCTTCTGCATCAACAGTTCCATTCGTTTCAACTGTCATAAGAAGTTTGTCATAGTCCAGAGCGCTTCCTGCTCTCGCGTTTTCAATAGTAAATGAAACTTTTTTTACAGGACTAAATAAAGAGTCGATTGATATTAAGCCTAATGGATTATCTTCAGATTTATTCTTAATTGCTGAAACATAACCCTTTCCAGTGCTAACCATTAATTCCATGTGAAAGTGAGTTTTTTCATCTAAATTACATATTGTTTGATCTGGATTTAATATTTCAATTTCTGGCGATAGAGTGATGTCTTTAGCTTTTACTTCTTTAGGCCCGTCGACATCAAGTATAATTTTTTTTGCTCCAGAGCTGGATGATTTGATTGCCAAATTCTTTACGTTTAAAACTATATCAGTAACATCTTCTCTTACACCTTTTATTGAAGAAAACTCGTGTAAAACTCCATCGATTTGTATAGCTGTAACTGCTGCGCCTTGAATAGAGGATAAAAGTATTCTTCTTAGTGAATTTCCAATTGTTTGGCCAAAACCTTTTTCTAAAGGTTCAGCTACAACTTGAGCAGTTGATCTATCTTTATTGCTTGAAATTTGTAATTTGTCTGGTTTTATCAAACCTTTCCAATTTTTATCAATAACATTATTTTGTGTTGGCATAAATTATACTCTCCTTTTTTTTGGTGGTCTTGCTCCGTTGTGAGGCATTGGAGTTGTGTCTATTATAGAAGTAATTTTAAATCCTTTGGATTGGAATGCTCTTAAAGCAGTCTCTCTTCCTGAACCTGGACCTTTCACTTCTACTGATAAAACTCTTAAGCCTTGTTCGTAAGCTTTACCTCCAGCATCATCAGCTGCAACTTGAGCAGCATATGGTGTTGATTTTCTTGATCCCTTAAAACCTTTAGCCCCGGCAGATGACCAGGCAATTACGTTACCTCCTTGGTCCGCAATAGTTATAATTGTGTTATTAAAAGTGGAGTAAACATAAGCGATACCTGAAGTTATATTTTTCTTAACTTTTTTTTTCTTTTTAAATTTACTTTCTTTAATATTAGCTTCACTTTTTGCTAAGTTGGTTTTTTTTTTATTTTCTTCAGTTTTTTTCTTTTCCATTAATTTTACTTTTTTTTAATTATTATTTTTTAAGTGGTGTTAATTTTTTACCAGCAATTGCAATTGCTTTTCCTTTTCTCGTCCTTGCATTACAGTGTGTTCTTTGACCTCTAACAGGCAATTTTTTTTTATGTCTGCTTCCTCTATAAGAAGCTAAATCTACTAGTCTTTTGATATTTACTGAAATTTGTCTTCTTAAATCTCCTTCAACTTTATGATTTTGATCGATAAACTCTCTAATTTTTAAAACTTGATCTTCGGTTAATTGATTTACTCTAGTATTGTTAGGAATGTTTAATTTTTTACATATTAGTTTTGAAGAATATAATCCAATTCCATGAATATACGTAAGTGCAATACTGACAATTTTATTTTGTGGAATATTGATTCCTGCTATACGAGCCATATTTAAATGAGTTAAAGTTCCAAAGCCGTATTTATATTGCCTAATTACTTAAAGTCAACTCTATATAAGGGTAATAATATCGCTAATTTCTTTATTTATTTGATCTATTGACCTCTCTCCATCAACCACTTTTAATAAATTCAATTTTTTATAATATTCAATCACTGGTTCAGTGGTTTCTTCATAAGTTTTATATCTTTTGATTGCTATTTCTTCGCTGTCATCAGCTCTATTTTCTATAGTTTGTCTTTCTAAAATTCTTTTTGTAATTGTTTCTAATGACACAGATAATTTCAGAACTAAGTCGATTTTTTGCCCATGTTTTATAAGCAGTTCTTGTAAAGTTTTGGCTTGAATTAGATTTCTTGGATATCCATCAAAAATCAATCTGCCTTTATATTTTTTATCAGAAATAAAAATTTCAACTAATTTTTTTACTATACTATCTGAAACTAGAGACCCTGAGTTTATGATAGATGAAATTTCACTTCCTAATTCAGTCTTATTTTTAATTTCTTTTCTAAGAACTTCGCCTGTAGATAATTTATACAGATCATACTTATTTACAATAAAATCAGCTTGTGTACCTTTGCCTGCACCTGGTGGGCCAAATATAATTAGGTTCATAATACTAATTATTTTCCAAATTTAGTCTTTCTAATTAATGATTCATATTGAGAGCTCATTAATCTCGTTTGGACTTGTGTAACTGTATCCATAGCAACTACGACTACAATTAAAATTGACGTTCCTCCTAAGTAAAAAGGAATAGGGTATTTTGAAATTAAAAACTCTGGCATCAAACATACAAATGTTAAATACATTGAGCCAATAGTGGTTAGTCTAATTAAAATATTTTCAATATATTCTGCTGTTCTTTCACCTGGTCTAATACCAGGAATATACCCGCCATATTTTCTTAAATTTTCAGCCGTTTCCTTTGGATTAAAGACAATCGATGTATAGAAGAAAGAAAAAAATATTATACCTGAAGCATATAGCAACATGTATAAAGGTTGTCCTTGTGTAAACATAGACGATACGCTTAAAAATAATTCTGACTCAGAAAATCCAAAGTTAGACAGAGTTATGGGTAAAAGTAATAATGCTGATGCGAATATTGCAGGAATTACTCCAGCGGTATTGATTTTAAGTGGCAAATGCGATGATTCACCTCCGTAAATTTTATTTCCCATTTGTTTTTTAGGATAGTTAATTAATATTTTTCTCATTGCCCTTTCAACGAAAACAATAAAAAGAACTGTTAAAATAACTAAAACAAATATTCCAACAATCATTACAGCAGATAAAGCACCTGTTCTACCAAGTTCAAAAGTTGAAGCTAATGCTCTAGGAATTTCTGCTACAATTCCAGAAAAAATTATTAAAGAAATACCATTTCCCACACCTCTTAATGTAATTTGCTCACCGAGCCACATTAAAAATGTTGTCCCGGCCACTAATGAAATAGTTGTCATAATTCTAAAATATAATCCAGGATCAACAACAATAGAGCCTGCATTTTCCAAGCCTACAGAAACACCATATCCTTGTAAGCCTGCAATAAGAACTGTCCCGTACCTTGTTATTTGTGTAATTTTTTTTCTTCCAATCTCACCTTGGTCCTTTAGACTTTTAAAATAATCTGAAACTCCTGTGAGCAATTGAACAATAATTGAAGAGGATATATACGGCATAATTCCTAATGCAAAAATTGCCATTCGAGAAACTGCTCCACCTGAAAACATATTAAACATTCCAAGGAGTCCTTTTTGACTTGAAGACATTATCTCTTTTAACGAATCTGGATCTATTCCTGCTAATGGAACATAAGTACCAAGCCTATAAACAATCAGTAAAAGAATAGAAAAAATTATTCTTTTTTTAAGATCATCTGCTTGACTAAAAGCTCCTGTGGCTAAACTTTCTTTTGACATACGTTTTATTTCTTAAGAATATTTAAAGTTCCACCATTTTTTTCAATTTTTAATTTAGCTCCTTTTGAGGTGAAATTTGCAGCAATATTTATTTTATCTTTTATTTCTCCAGAACCTAAAATTTTAAGCTTTTCAAACTTTTTATTAACAATTTTTTTCTCTTTTAAAATTTTCAAGTCAATTAATTCTTTAAAATTAATTTTTTTATCATCATGGAACTTTTGTAAAGAAGATAAATTAATGACTGCTATATTTTTTTTATTTATAGATTTAAATCCTCTTTTAGGTAGTCTTCGGTATAAAGGCATTTGACCTCCTTCAAAGCTTTTTATAGCAACACCAGATCTAGACTTTTGCCCTTTATGACCTCTGCCTCCGGTCTTTCCTTTACCAGATCCAATTCCTCTACCAGGTCTAATTTTTTTCAAGTTTGTTTTTTTTAAATTATTAAGAGTCATTTAGTGCTCTCTCTTTTCTGAACTATTTCAGAAATTTTTTTTCCTCTTAAAGCAGATATAGATTTTGGAGAAGATTGAGAAACTAATCCTTTTATACAGGCTTTTAAAACATTATGTGGATTTGCTGAACCTAATGACTTAGCTACAATATCTTGAATCCCTAAAACTTCACATGCTGATCTAACTGGACCGCCTGCAATTATTCCTGTTCCTGCAGGAGCCGCTCTCATAAAAACTTTACCAGAACCATTCTTGCCTTTAACATCATGATGTAAAGTCCTTCCTTCTTTTAGTGGTATTTTAATTTGGTTTCTTTTTGCAACTTCAGTGGCTTTTTTAATAGCGTCAGGTACTTGTTTAGATTTACCTTGGCCTATTCCAATAGATCCCTTTTGATTTCCTACAACAACTAGTGCAGCAAAACCAAACCTTCTACCGCCTTTAACAACTTTAGTAATTCTATTAATGGCTACTAGTTTTTCTTTTTATTCACTTTTTTCTTTAATTTCTACTTCTTTCATATTAAAACTCTAATCCATTTTTTCTTAGTGCATCAGCAAAAACTTTTATTCTTCCGTGATATTTGTTGTTACCACGATCAAAATAAACTTTATTAATTTTCTTATCTAACGCTCTTTTTGCTAAAATTTCACCTAATAAATTTGATTTATCTTTCTTTTTACTTTTATTTTTTTTCATTTCTTTTTCTATTGATGTTGCTGACACTAAAGTTTTGTGAATTTTGTCATCAATTATTTGTGCAGATATGTTATTTAAAGTTTTATAAACAGATATTCTATATCTTCCTGTGTTAACATCTTTCAGTTTTTTTCTATTTCTCAATTTTCTTTTTTTATCTTTATCTATTTTTTTCATTATTTTTTCTTACCTTCTTTTCTTATAAAGAATTGATTTCGTTCTTTTATTCCTTTGCCTTTATATGGCTCAACAGGCTTTAAAGATTTAATGTCTGAACTTACTTTTGCAACTAATTCTTTATCTACGCCTGTAATTTTAATGACCGTTTGTTTTTCTACTGCCATTTTAATGTTTTTAGGAATTTTAAAATTTATATCGTGGGAAAAACCTAGTTGTAAATTTAACATTTCACCTTTCAAGTTTGCTCTAAAACCTACGCCAGTAATCTCTAAAATTTTTTCATGACCTTCTGAGACTCCTTTCACGGCATTATCTACTAAACTTCGATATGTTCCCCACATAACACTATCTTTTTTACTTATCTTTTTATCCTTAGGTAGAATTTGAAATTCATTTTTTTCATTGATAGAAGATGAAAAAATTTTTTCATTTATACTTAGTTCTTTAGATCCCTTGGGGCCTGAAATAGTAAGTTTATTGCCATCAATTTTAATTGATGACTCTTTAGGTAAATTAATTATTTTTTTCCCTAATTTTGACATTAAAACACCTTACAGATTATTTCTCCACCTAAGTTATTTTTTCTTGCTTCGATATCCGACATAACACCTTTAGGAGTTGATAAAATCGCTAAACCTAAACCATTTTGAATTTTTGGAATACTATCAGCTTTTGAATATACCCTTCTGCCAGGTTTAGATACTCTCTTAATTTCTTTTATAACTGGATGACCCTCATAATATTTTAAATCAACTTTTAAATTCTTTTTATTTTTTTCATTTTTTTCAAGGGCATAGTTAGTTATATAACCCTCTTGTTTTAAGACTTCTAAAATTTTTAATCTAAAATTTGACGCAGGTAAATCTATCGTATTCAAAAATCTCATTTGTCCATTTCTTATTCTTGTAAACATATCCCCTATTGGGTCCATTAAAGTCATTTTTTCCTCCTTACCAGCTTGATTTTACGAGACCAGGAATTTTGCCTGAAGATGCCATCTCTCTTAAGGCTATTCTTGATATTCTTAATTTTCTGTAGACACCATGAGGCCTACCTGTTATCTCACATCTGTTTCTAATTCTAATTTTTGCTGAATTTTTTGGTAATTTATTTAATTTTAGTTGAGCAGCAAATCTTTCTGAAAGCTCAAGTTTTTTATTTTTTATAATTTTCTTAAGCTCAATTCTTTTTTTGTTATATTTCTTACTTAGTTTAATTCTTTTTAAATTTCTTTGTATCGCACTAGTTTTTGCCATTTATCCTCAATTTGTTTTCTTTGTTTTAATTGGAAAATTAAACTCTTTTAAGAGTTCAAAAGTTGCATTCTTAGTCTTGCTGGTAGTCACGATAGTAATATCCAGCCCTCTTATCTTATCTACTTTATCAAAATTAACTTCAGGGAATACAATATGTTCTTTAATTCCAAAACTATAGTTCGCTGAACTATCTATTCCTTTGTCACTTAAACCTTTAAAGTCTTTAATTCTTGGCAGGGCTATGTTTACTAACCTATCTATAAATTCATACATCCTATTAGATCTCAAGGTAACTTTAACTCCTGCATCAGCACCTTTTCTCGTTTTAAAATTTGAAATTGATTTCTTAAATTTAGTAGGAACAGCTTTTTGACCTGCAATCAAACTCATATCATCAATACAGGTCTTTATCTTTTTATTATCCGAAGCATCAAGTCCTAGACCCATATTTAAAATTATTTTTATAATTTTTGGTACCTGGTGTTTATTTTTATACTTTAGTTTGCTCATCAGTCTATCTGAAATCTCTTTATCAAAGTTGCTTTTTAATCTCGGTATCATTTTTTATCTTCTTTCTTTTTATTTTTCTTCAGTAAATCAATATTTCTAACATTTGATATATGTAAAAAAGCTTCTTTAGAAATAATTCCACCTTTGTTTTCCTTGGTAGGTTTTTGATGTTTTTTAACCATGTTAATAGACTTTACTTTTATAGAATTTTTTTTCTTACTAATTTCAAGAACTTCGCCAGTTTTACCTCTGTCTTTACCAGTCATGATTTTAACTTGTGTACCCTTTTTCAATAACATTTTATATTACCTCCGGAGCTAGTGAAATTATCTTAGTATGGCCCTTAAAACGTAATTCTCTTGTTACAGGACCGAAAATTCTTGTTCCAATAGGCTCGCCTTTTTCGTCAGTAAGAACAACTGCATTTGTATCAAATTGCACTTTAGAACCATCATCTCTAAAAATTTCTTTTTTGGTTCTGACAACAACTGCTTTATGAACAGCTCCTTTTTTAACTTTTCCCTTAGGAATAGCGTCTTTTACACTAATAACTATTAAGTCTCCAACACCTGCATACCTTCTTTTGGATCCACCTAAAACCTTTATACACTCCACCCTTTTAGCTCCTGTGTTATCTGCTACCATAAGTTCTGTTTGTATTTGAATCATCTGTCAACTACCTGCCAAGTTTTCTTTTTTGAAATAGGTTTGCATTCTTCTATGCTAACATTTTGTCCTTCTTTAAATTTGTTTTTTTCATCATGTGCATGATATTTTTTTGACCGAGAAATTATCTTTCCATAGAAAGGGTGCTTGAATTTCCTAGTAACCTCAACTACAACAGTTTTGTTGTTTTTTGCACTAGTTATTTTTCCTTTTAATACTTTTTTTGTCATTTTGAATTTTTTATTGTTGTATATAGCCTTGCAATACTTCTTTTTACTAAACTAAATTGAGCTGGATTATTCACTTGTCCATTAATTTTTTTAAATCTCATATTAAATAAGTCTTTTTTTAATGTTTGTATCTTTTTTTCTGCTTGATCTTTAGTTAATTTTTTATCTTCTTTTTTATTTTTCATTTTATCTCTTTATAAATTTAGTCTTAATAGGCAACTTTGCAGACGCTTTATATAAAGCTTCTCTTGCTACCTCTTCTGTTACACCGTCTACCTCAAAAATTATTCTTCCAGGTTTGACTCTACACGCCCAATATTCAGGAGCGCCTTTTCCTTTACCCATTCTAACTTCAGTTGGTTTTTTGGAAACAGGAATATTAGGAAAAATTCTTAACCATACCTTACCTGTTCTTTTCATATGTCTTGTTAAGGCAACTCTTGCTGCTTCAATTTGTTTACCTATAATTCTCTCTGGTTGCAAAGCTTTTAATCCATACTGACCATAATTTAGTATTGCGCCTCTTGTTGAAGAGCCGTGGATTCTTCCTTTAAAGGCTTTTCTGTATTTACTTCTTGTTGGCTGCAACATTTTTTACCCTTTCAATTTTTTCTTTTTCAACATCTTTGTTAAATAATTC
>NHJA01000042.1:0-10518 GCA_002171845.1 Candidatus Pelagibacter sp. TMED203 | reverse complement strand
GTATTAGTCATTGTCTAAAATAGAAGTAAATACAGTTGACGTACAATGTGGATCTACATTAACTTTAGGTTCATCAGGTAAAACAGTTACATTAGCAACTGGTGCATCTCAAACAGGTTTTGGAAGAACAGGAACTGTGAACTGGTGTACAACAGCCAAGACATCCCCTTTAACAGTCGCTTCAGGCAATGGATATTTTATTAATACATCAGGTGGAGCAGTTACAGTTACATTACCTGCTAGTCCATCAGCTGGCGACATTGTAGCTTTTAAAGATTATGCTAATACTTGGGATGATGCGTGTAAAGCAGTAACAGTTGCCAGAAATGGTTCTAAAATTAATGGTCAATGTGCTTGCGCAACTTTAAACACAGAATCTCAATCTGTTACTTTAATTTATGTTGATGGAACTAAAGGTTGGCAAGACATACACGATTCAACTTCTAATGTAACAGGTAATCCAGGTTTTACTGTAGCTTCTGGTGGAACTGAAACAACATCAGGAGATTTTAAAATTCATACTTTTACTGCAAGTGGACCATTAAATATTACAAACGTAGGTACACCAGGAGGAGGAACAGATAAAGTTTCTTATATGGTTGTAGGTGGAGGAGGTTCTGGTGGAGCAGGTTGTGGTGGTGGAGCTGGAGCAGGTGGATTTAGAGAAGCTAAAGTACCTTCTGATCCTTATACAGATTCACCTTTAGATGCAGGAACAGGTTTAGCAGTTTCAATACAAGATTATACAATAACAGTCGGAGCAGGAGGAACAGGCACACCTTTAAGTGGTCCATACCAACCTGGATCAACAGGTTCAGTTTCAACTTTTTCAACAGTAACATCAGCCGGAGGTGGTGGCGGTGGAGGTGGACCAAATCCTGCTGGAGTTGATGGTTTAGCTGGAGGTTCAGGTGGTGGTGCAAACCCTCAAGGTTCTGGCGGTGCAGGAAATACACCACCAGTAAGTCCATCACAAGGATTCGCTGGAGGAAATGGAAATAACTCTGGTGGAAACGCTGGAGGAGGTGGCGGTGGAGCTAGTGCTGTTGGAAGTGTAGGAGCAGGTGGATCAGCCGGTGGATCAGGTGGAGCTGGTGTTACAACATCAATTACAGCATCTCCCGTTCAAAGAGCTGGTGGTGGTGGAGCAGCTTGGAGTAATGGAAGTTCAGGATGTAATCAAGGTGCTGGTGGTGGCGGAAAAGGCGGCTATCCAGGAGGAAATGCAGATGCAGGAACAGCTAATACTGGAGGCGGTGGAGGAGCTGGAGGAATAGGACCAGTTCCATCAGGTGCTGGTGGATCAGGAATAGTAGTGGTAAGATATAAATTTCAATAATTATGACAAGTACAATTAAAGTAAATAAAATAGAAAAATCAGACGGAAGCACACTTACATTAGGTGGACCAAGTACAGCAGTAACTTTAGCTTGCGGTGCTACACAAACAGGATTTGGTAGAACAGGAACAGTTGATTGGTGCACAACAGCAAAGACGTCACCTTTTACTTCAGTAAGTGGTAATGGATATTTTGTTAATACAACCGGAGGAGCAGTTACAGTAACTTTACCAGCATCACCAAATGCAGGCGACATTGTAGCTTTTTCAGATTACGCTTCTACTTTTGCTTGTAATGCTTTAACTATTTGTAGAAATAGTTCTAAAATTAATGGAGGTTGTTTTAATGGTTCAGTATCTACTGAAGGAGCAGCCATTACATTAGTTTATGTAGATGGCACTAGAGGTTGGAAACAAGTTAATGATGCCACTTTAAACGTATCAGGTGTTCCAACTTTTATATCAGCTACAGGTGGAACAGTAACAACTTCAGGTGACTATAAAATTCATACTTTTACAGGAAGTTCAAATTTTGTGGTTTGTACAGCACCAACTCCAGCTAATAATAAAGTTTCTTATGTGGTGGTGGCAGGAGGTGGCGCTAGTGGTCAAGACCAATCAGGAGGAGGTGGAGCAGGAGGATATAGAGAAGGAAAACATTCAACAGACCCTTATACTGCATCTCCTTTAGCAGCGACTCCTTGTTCAGCTTTAACAATTGCAGCATCAACAACATATCCAATTACAATAGGTGCTGGTGGAGCTGGTGCACCTTATCCTTCTACAACAGCTCCTGGTTCAGATTCAGTTTTTAGTTCAATAACTTCTGCTGGTGGTGGCGGTGGAGGTTCACAAGGACCCGCTCCATTAAAACCAGGACAAGCAGGAGGATCTGGTGGTGGTGGAGCAGAAGCAACACCTGGTTTTGCAGGTGGAGCAGGTAATACTCCTCCAGTAAGTCCTTCTCAAGGAAATGCTGGTGGTGCAGGTAGCAATACTAACTACGGAGGTGGCGGTGGTGGTGCTGGTGAAGCTGGTAATACAGATGGTGGTGGTTACGGTGGCGACGGAGTTACAAGTTCAATTAATGCTACACCAACTGCAAGAGCCGGAGGTGGAGGTTCAGGAGCTACACCAAATACTCCAGCAGGATTGCCTGGAGGTGATGGTGGTGGTGGCACAGGAGCTTATCCAAGTGCTTCACAAGGACCTATTACAAATGGAGCAGCTAATACAGGCGGCGGAGCTGGAGCATCAACAGGATATCAGGCTGGCTATGCTGATGGTAATAATGGAGGATCAGGCGTAGTAATTATAAGGTATAAATTTCAATAGGTAAATTATGAGTACTGTTAAAGTAAACAAAATAACTCCTAGAACATGTAACTCAATTCAACTAGGAGAATCAGGCGACACCCTAACTATTCCATCAGGGGCTACACTACAAAACTGTGGTACATCCACAGGTTTTGGTTTAGCTTTTTGCACAACAGTTAAAACTTCTCCATTTACAGCGACAGCAAATAAAGGTTTTTTTATTAACACAGGTTCAGCGGTTACTGTAACTTTACCAGCGTCACCTTCAACAGGTGATGAATTAATCGTTATTGACTCAACAGGTCAAGCTGCAACTAACAATATTACACTTGGAAGAAATGGATCTAAAATAAAAGGTCTATGTATGGACGCAGACATAAAGGTAAATAGAGGTGGGTTAAGAATAGTTTATTCAGGTTCATCACAAGGTTGGGTCACAGTAACGTCTGCTAATGATGCTACGGCTTCACAAGTAGCATATGTTACTGCAACAGGTGGAACAGTAACAACCTGTGGTGATTTTAAAATTCATACATTTAATGCTAGTGGATGTTTTTCGGTATCTTGTGCAGGGACTTCAAGTGGTTCAAATAAAGTTTCTTATTTCGTAGTGGCTGGAGGAGCTGGAGGAGGATCAGGTTATGGTGGAGGTGGAGGAGCTGGTGGTTTTAGAGAAGGTAAATGTTCATCAGATCCATATACAGATAGTCCTTTAGATTCTGGAGTCGGTTTATCAGTGCCTGCCGCTACTTACCCTATAACAGTTGGTGCTGGTGGAACAGGTGGTGCACCACCATCTCCTGCAACTTCTTCTGGCGGATCTGGAAATAATTCAATTTTTTCAACTATTACATCAGCAGGTGGTGGTGGTGGTGGTAAAAACTGTGGTACAGCAGGAATCGCTGGAGGATCTGGTGGTGGTGGTGGAGCTGCATGTGCTGCTGGAGGAGCAGGTAACACACCTCCAGTTAGTCCCCCTCAAGGAAATCCAGGTGGTACTGCAAGTCCAGGACACCCAGTAGGATACTACGGAGGTGGTGGTGGTGGAGCTGGCGCAGCTGGAACTGATGGATCACCAACAAACAATACTGGTGGAGCTGGTTTAGCTACATCTATTACTGGTTCACCAGTAACAAGAGGTGGCGGAGGTGGTGGATCACACTATCCAAGTCCATCTAGACCAACACCAGGAGCTGCTGGAGGATCTGGTGGTGGTGGAGCAGGTGGTTCAGCGGGACCAAATCCTTATACAGCTGCAGTAGCTGGAACTGATAACACAGGTGGTGGTGGTGGAGCAGGAGGATTTAATCCTGGATCTGGTCATCAACCTGGAGGTGCAGGTGGTTCAGGAACAGTAATAATTAGGTATAAATTTCAAAATTAAAAATGGCTGAATTAAAAGTAGATAAAATAATCCCATCAACGGGATCTTCAATAGCTTTAGGAGAATCAGGTAAAACTGTTGTTATTCCTTCAGGAGCAACTTTAGATGCGTCCGCTGCAACTTTAACAAATATAGGTACAAACGTAGATTATTGTTCATCATTAAAAACTTCTCCATTTCCAGCTTCAGCTTCAAGAGGATATTTTATAAATACAGGTTCAGCGGTTACAGTTACATTGCCTTCTAGCCCAAATGTAGGAGATCAAATTATTATAATTGATGCAACAGGAAACGCATCGTCTAATAATATTACATTAGGAAGAAATGGTTCAAAAGTAAAAGGTCAATGTAAATGTTTTGCATTAGATGATGATAGAGTTGGAGTTAGAATAGTTTATTCAGGATCATGTCAAGGTTGGATTACAGCAACCAGTGCAAATGCAACAGCACCTGCAATATGTGGAGCAGCTTATATTACTGCTTCTGGTGGAACAGAAACAACGTCAGGAGATTATAAAATTCATACTTTTACAAGCACTGGAACATTTACTGTAACTTCAGCAGGTAATAGCATAGGTTCTAACAAAGTTTCATATATGGTAGTAGCTGGCGGTGCAGGTGGAGGAGGTTCATGTAGAGCATCAGGTGGATATGGAGCAGGTGGAGGAGGTGCTGGTGGTTTTAGAGAAGGAAAATGTACTTCTGATCCATATACTGCATCACCTTTAAACGCACCTGATGGATTAGCTGTACCAGCACAAGCATATCCAATTACTATTGGAGCAGGTGGTAGTGGGGGAGCAGAATCTACACCTGGAACTGCAGGACAAGGTGGTGATGGTGCTAATTCAATTTTTTCAAGTATAACATCTACTGGAGGTGGAGGAGGCGGAGCTTTTGATAATTCTCCAGGTCCAGTAAATATTGGTAGAGCTGGTGGATCAGGNGGTGGAGCTGGTGCAGGAGGACATCCTGGTAATACACCTTATGCTGGTGGTGCAGGAAATACACCTCCAGTTAGTCCACCTCAAGGAAATCCAGGAGCAACTATGCCAGGTTCAAATCAACAAGGAACTGGCGGAGGTGGTGCTACAACAGCAGGTAATAGTAGTCCAGCTTGTTTAACAAATGCAACAGGTGGAACCGGTGCAACAACAAGTATAAATTCTACTCCAACTGCAAGAGCAGGCGGAGGTGGTGGTCATAAGTCTGCTGGAGGAGCAGGCGGTGGTGGAGCAGGAGCTAATTCAGGTACTTCTGCGGCAGTAGCAGGCACAGTTAATACTGGAGGTGGTGGTGGCGGAGCTGGATATTTTGCTTGTCAAGCTTGTGGAGCAGCCGGAGGTTCAGGAATAGTAATAATTAGGTATAAATTTCAAAATTAATGGTTTTACAAATTTTAATAATTAATATATAAACAACAAAGGAGAAACATTATGGCACATTACGCAAAACTAGGAGCAAACAATAAAGTTATCAGTGTGGAAGTTGTAGCTGATAAAGATTGTCAAAATGCTGATGGTATTGAAGATGAAGAAGTAGGAAGACAGTTTTTGGAAAGAATCCACAGCTGGCCTCTATGGAAAAAAACATCTTATAATACAGTAGGTGGACAACACTCTGCAGGTGGAACACCTTTAAGAGGTAATTACGCAGGTATAGGTATGTCTTATGATGAAGATAACGATATTTTTATTAGTAAAAAACCTTATGCAAGTTGGACTCTAAATGTGGCAGAAGCAAGATGGCAATCACCAATAGGTGATGCTCCAGCGTTATCTGATGAGGAAAAAGACACTTATATATATGAGTGGAATGAATCTACAGGTGCTTGGGATAAAGTCGCTAGATAATCTACTTGACATTATTATTGAGTTTTATTACATATCTTAAGAGGTATGCACAAGAAAGTATTAACAGAAGTAGACTTATATACAGGTGAAATTTCTATGCCAAAAGGCTTTGAAATTAATCGTGATAAAATTAAAAATGATATTTTAAAATCATTTGTTACTGAAGATAGAATAAATAATAATCCCCAAGCTTATTCCTATAAAGACTACCAATTGCCTTATTCACAACCATTACAGTGGATGCAAGACTATATGAGAGATCATTGGAGAGCAGAATATGGTTTTACATTAGTACCTAAAAATATGCACGGTCAGGTTTTACACCCTGAAGAACAATCTTTTTTAAGATACCACATAGATCCAGTTGATTTAAGAAATTCACCAGATTATACATTTATATACGTTGTAGATGTAGAACCTGATTCATGTGAGTGTATTATTGAATATGATGATAATAGAAGAAAAAATAGAACTTGGCATTTACCAGTTAAAAATAATAATTTTATTATGTTTCCTGCTACACAAAGATATATGATTACAGAAAATACATTTAATAAATTAAATACAATTTTGGTTATAAATTATGAATATATCTAATTACTACTGGTTTTTTGAATCTGCTATACCACCAAGAATTTGCGATATGATTGTGCAGTATGGTAAAGCAGAAAAACAAAGAGAGATTATGGCTATTACAGGTGGCTTTGGAAGAGATAGAGATTTAAATAAAAATCCTCTTAATAAAGATGAAATAAAAAATTTACAAAAGAAAAGAGATTCTAATATTGTTTGGATGAATGATAAATGGATATATAGAGAAATACATCCTTATGTTCATATGGCAAATCAAAATGCAGGTTGGAATTTCAATTGGGATTGGTCAGAGTCTTGTCAGTTTACTATATATAAAAAAGGACAATACTATGATTGGCATTGTGATAGTTGGGATAAACCCTATATGGAAGAAGGACCCACAAAAGGTAAGATTAGAAAATTATCTGTAACAGTGACATTAACAGATCCAAAAGAATACAAAGGTGGAGAGTTAGAGTTTGATTTAAGGAATGAAGATCCTGATAAAAAACCTAATATGAGAACCTGTACAGAAATATTACCAAAAGGCTCTTTGGTTGTATTCCCTTCTTTTGTATGGCATAGAGTCAAACCAGTAACTAAAGGAGAAAGGAATAGTCTAGTGATATGGAATCTAGGTTATCCATTTAAATAATATGAAAAATATAAAACAAGGCGGAAGTAGTACATCACAAAAACCAGAAGGACATGTAGATTTTAAATCTGCATTTTATTTTCAAACACCAGTATGGGTTGCGGAAGCACCCATGTTTTTGAAGAACGCAACTAAAGTAACAGATAAATATATTAAGAAAGCAGAAAAACTTTTAAAAGATAAATTAAAGAATGAACCTAAATGGAAAAAAGATATAGGTACATTTGGTTTATCCAAACATAGTGAAAGTATGTCTAATGATCCTAAACTAAAAGATTTAGTTCAATTTGTAGGACAACGATCTTATGAATTTTTAGATTGGTCAGGTTTTAATTTACAAAATCATAGTTTACATTTTACAGAATTTTGGGTTCAAGAGTTTAGTGAAAAAGGTGGTGGTCATCATGATACTCATGTGCATTGGAATCAACACGTATCTGGATTTTACTTTTTAAAGTGTAGTGAAAGAACATCTTATCCTATTTTTCACGATCCAAGACCTGGTGCAGAGATGACAAAGTTGTTTACTAAAAATCAAGAACAAATTACATTGGCATCTAATCAAGTTCATTACAAACCAAACCCAGGAACAATAATTATTTTTCCAGGTTATGTTCCGCATCAGTTTGCAGTAGACCCAGGTTTAGAACCATTTAGATTTATACATTTTAACATTAAAGTTGTTGAAACAGCAATATCAAAAGAAAGGAGCAACAGTGAGCTTCCAAAAAAATAAATATATAGTTATTAAAGAAGCCGTACCAAAATTAATAGCAGAGTTCTGTTATAATTATTTTTTACTTAAAAGACAGGTGGCTAGAACTTTGTTTGACGAAAGATATATATCTAACTTTACTGAAGAATGGGGTACATGGTCTGATCAACAAGTTCCAAATACATATTCTCACTATGCAGATATAGCTATGGAAACTTTGCTTATGAGAACTTTACCTATTATGGAAAAGAAAACAGGATTAAAATTATACCCTACTTATTCTTACGCTAGAATATACAAACCAGGAGATATCTTACATAGACACAAAGATAGATTTAGTTGTGAAATATCTACAACTTTAAATCTTGGAGGAAATCCTTGGCCTATACATTTAGAGCCAAAGAAAAATGTAGGTATACCTGATGGTAAAAAAATTACTGTAAAGAGCGATAACAAAGGTATTTTAGTTAATTTAAAGCCTGGTGATATGTTGGTTTATAGAGGCATGGAGCTAGAACATTGGAGAGAAGAGTTTCAAGGAGATAACTGTGCTCAAGTTTTTCTACACTATAACGATCAAAAATCCAAAGATGCCGATAAAAACATAAATGATACAAGACCTCATTTAGGACTTCCAAGTTGGTTTAAAAAGTAATATAATCTTTAAATGGAGGCAGTGACTCCACCACATACCTCACTGTCTCCTTTTAAGGATTATTTATGAGTTTAGGATTTGACGCAATAGCAGCATTACCATTCGCTACATCAGGACCCGATTCAGATGTAGCTGTAGTCGTAACAGGTAATAGTTTATCTATTACAATCGGTAGTGTAGGTATTATTGCAGATGCTGTAACAGAAAATTTAACAGCAAATCAAGTTACATTAGGCACAGGAACTTTAACTATTACAGCTGATGCTAATCATACAGTTACAGGAAATGCAGTATCTTTAGGTCTAGGTGCATTTACTATTAATATAGATACCAACGTAACACCTTCTGGAAACTCGTTGACCTTGGCTACAGGAAATGTTACAATAACTGCTGACGCAGGAGTAAGTCCTACAGGTAATGCTTTATCATTAGATACAGTAGAACCAGGAGTTATTACGTGGAACGATATAATACCAGGAGCAACAATGGTTTGGACACCAATAAAACCGTACTAATATGGCATCAACTTATTCAACAGATTTATCAATAGAACTTGTAGAAACCGGTGAGAAAGCTGGTCTATGGGGAGCTATTACAAATACTAATTTACAATTATTACAAACAGCAGCTTCAGGTTATGTAGAAGTAACTTTAAGCACTGGCACAACTACATTAAGTTTGGCTGACGGATCGTCAAGCGCAAACGGTAAAAATCTTTATATTAAAGTAACAGGAACTTTATCTGGTAATGCTAGTTTAGCGATGCCTGCATCAACAACAGGTGGTAATGCTAACAGAGTATTTTTTGTAGAAGATGGCACAACTAGAGGTGGAGCTGGAGATAGTTATACTGTAACTTTATTAACTACAGGTCAAAGTGCATCTACTCAAGTTCCTCTTCCAGAAGGAGCAACAGCTTTAGTTTATTCTAGAGGTAGTGTTCCAGCAACAACTTTAGGAATGTTACAAAAAGGAATGACGTCTGTAACTGCAGCAAGTAAAACTACATACACAGCAGTTGCAGGAGATCAAATTGTAGTAGACACTGTGGCTAACCCCGTAACAATTACACTACCTGCATCACCTGCGGTTGGTGATGAAGTTACAATTATGGATGGTTCAGCATCAAATGGTTTTGCAACAAACAATTGTATTATTGATAGAAATGGTTCTAACATAGAAGGTGATGCTGTTAATGATGCTCTTGCTCTTAATAATACATGTGTAACGTTAATATATGCTAACGCTGCAAAAGGTTGGTTATATAAATCTACTAATCAATAGGAGCTAAAAAGATGGCTCTGACTCAAATCAAATTCGCACCAGGAGTTGATAAACAAGACACAAGTGTTGGCGCTATAGGTCGTTGGGTTGACTCTGATAATGTAAGATGGAGATATGGATTACCAGAAAAAGTTGGTGGTTGGCAATCTTTACTACAAGATTCTATTGTAGGTGTAGTTAGAAAACAACACGCTTTTGTTGATACTGAAGGCAATAGATACATTGGAATAGGCACAGATAAATTTTTACTTTTATTTTTTGAAGGACAACTTTTTGATATTACTCCTGTAAAAACTACAATTACCGGAGCTACTTTTACTTTTAATGGTAGCACTACAATTACTATTACAACATCTGCTGCTCATGGATTAAGTGACGGCGACATTATACAATTAGACTCTGTAACTTTACCTGGAGGAACAGGTTTAAATGCATCAGACTTTGAAGATAAAACTTTTCAAGTTATTACAACACCTACAGCAACTACTTTTACTATAACTTTTACAAGTTCTGGATCTGCAGCTTCTGGTGGAAGTACAAGTATTATTCCATACGAACCTGTTGGGCCTGCAGCTCAAACTTATGGTTATGGTTTTGGTATTAGTCAGTATGGTGGTACAGTACAAGGAGCACAAACAACAACTTTAAACGGAGCGTTGCTCGCGGATACTGCAGGTACAGGTGGATCGGGGACAGCAATAACTTTAACATCGGTTACAGGTTTTCCAACAAGTGGTGGAACAA
>NHJA01000041.1:0-16434 GCA_002171845.1 Candidatus Pelagibacter sp. TMED203 | reverse complement strand
CTAACGGAGAAAATTTATGTGGGCTATGTTTAAAGACGACAACGATATTAATGAAAAAGCAGTAATTGGTTTTTGTTCATTCGCAGTAATGACATTATTTGCAGTTGTTGACTTAGCAACAGGAATTTGGGGAAAAGATTTAGTTATAAATGATATGGTATACAATTCATTTGTATTCGTAACATTAGGTTCTTTCGGTATCGCAGGTGCTGAAAAGATAATGAAAAAATAATAAGTTATTAATTCTTAATTAATCAAGGAGCAAAACAAAATGGCTGATAATCAGTATGGATTTCCTACTGAAGTTCTATCTTTACCATCAAAGGGATTATTATATCCCGAAGGTAGTCCTTTACGTAGCGGAACAATAGATGTCAAATATATGACAGCAAAAGAGGAAGATATCTTAACTTCCGCAAATCTAATTGAAAGAGGTGTAGTGATAGAAAGACTTTTAGAAAGTGTTATCGCAGACCCTAAAGTAAAATTAGATGATTTAGCAGTGGGTGATAAAAACGCATTAATGGTAGGAACTCGTATTTTAGGATATGGTAAAGACTATGAAGTTATGATTATTGACCCCAAATCTGGAGAAAGAGTTGAAACCACAATAGACTTAACAACATTAGGTCATAAGGAAATGGACGATAGTTTATTCGAAAATGGAAACAATTTTGAATATGAATTACCAAATTCTAAGAGAAAAGTTGGTTTTAAACTACTTACGCACAAAGATGAAATGGAGATAAATAAAACTTTAGAATCTTTTAAAAAAGCTGAAGAGTTAACAGGTGTTTCATCAGAATTAACCACAAGACTAAAATATCAAATAATATCCATCGATGGTAAGACACAACAAAGTGACATTGATAAATTTGTTGATAATGAATTTTTAGCTATGGACGCTAGAGCATTTAGATTATATGTAAGTGAAATGGCTCCAGATATGGATTTAAGATTTGAATACACAAGTGGGGGCGAAAAAAATATGGTCGATGTTCCTTTAGGGATTGACTTTTTTTGGCCAGCCGCCAGAAAATAGGGCGGCTATACACGAAGAAATCTTCAACATAATTTATTTTGGTCAGGGTTTTACACATTCTGACGTATATAATATGCCTTTACCACTTAGAAGATATTACGCTGATGTTTTAATCAAAACAAAAGAAAGAGAAAATAAAGAAGTTGAAGAAGCAAATAAACAATTTCAAGACCCAAGACTCACCAAAAATTAAAGTTTTAGATATTTATTACTGAATAATATTATGGCAAACTTTAAAATCAAAGACAAAAAATTAATTCCTGAATTCGTTGGTTCGTTAATGAAAGCAGTCGCTAGACGAGGTGCGGGCAAAACTATCAAAAAATTAGAAAAAGACCCAATCATTAAAAAAAATATACAACGAATTCAACAAGTCGATAAAGATTTACAAGACTATATAGCGAAAAGAAGTAAAACAGATTCAAAGTTTAAAAAAGACTATGATGACGCATTAGACTATATAAAAAGTTTATAATTTTTTAACAATCACATAACATAACCTATGGCAGAAAAAACGATAAAGCAACAGCAAACGCTGAATGAACTACTACAAGACTCATTGGGTCAAAGGGAGGAAACCGTAAAATCACTTAGAGACCAACTTAGTTTAGAAAAAGAGTTAGCTAATTTACTTAGAGGTAATAAAGATTTAAGCAAAAAACAACTTGATGTTGTAGGTAGTGTGTTGGATAAATCTAAAGACATTCTTGATAATCAAAAACAAGTTTATGAAGAAACACTAAACACAGTAGATTTAGAAAAATTAGAAAGAGATTTAATTAGAGAAGGGTTGGGTGATAGAACATCTATAATTGAAAAGTTAAAAGCTCAACAAAATATTCAAAAACAAACTAATAATTTAATAAACTTACAAGCCAGCGCTTATGAAAAAATTGGTGGTAGTGTTGAAAGTATGATTAAAAATATTCCACTTTTTGGTGAGTTTTTATCAAGTGCTTTAGGAGCCGATGGTTTAGGTAAAAATATGGCAGATGGGTTTAGAACTCGTGTGTCAGAATCAGGATTTGGTAAAGAAGCAGGTGCAGAGTTTGCTGGTGGATTAGGGGTATCATTATTTCAGACCGCAGATGTTTCCGGCTCTAAAGCGTTTTTGGCTAGTTTAGTTACTAATGTTCCTTTATTATTAGCTGCTACGGTCGGAACATTATTTAGTATTGGTTTGTCTCAAGGTTTAGAATCAATGACTTTAAAACAGAGATTTGTTAGCTTTGTTGGAGGTGGAGCAGCTGATGGATTAAGGGAAGCGTTTGGTAACCTTGATAGAGTCACATTATCAAATGTAAGAAGACTATCTATACAAAAATTTCTTTTCGGAAGTAATCGTCAAGACTTAGCAAAGATTTTACAATTACAAACTGAAATATCTGGATTAACTGAAAAGCAAGCGTTTGATATTCAAACTCAAATACAACGATTTGCTAGATTACGAGGTGTATTACCAAAAGATGTTATCGCTGATATAGCTCAAAATACAGAATTATTTGCAAAATTTGCAAAAGATGGTGGTGCAAATTTAGGTGAAGCAGCAGTTCGTGCAAGAGAATTAGGACTATCATTAAGTACGGTATCAAGTATATCTGATACTTTATTAGATTTTCAATCATCAATTGAAGCAGAATTAAAAGCATCATTGTTGATTGGTAGACAATTAAATTTAAATAGAGCTAGAGAATTAGCTCTAGCAGGAGACCAAGCCGGACTATTAAATGAAATCGTAAGTTTAGTTGGTTCTGAAGCTGAACTCAATAGAATGAATGCGATTGAAAGAAAAGCTTTAGCTGAGGCAATCGGTGTAAGTGTTGCTGAATTAAATAGGTTGGCTAGTGGTGATGTTGAATTCGGTTCATCAGATGTAAAAGAAAACACCCAAGCGATTAAAAATTTAACATTAGCATTAGGACTTTCAGCAGGAGCCGCGATTGGTGGAATGATAGCAAGGAGCGCACCTGGTCTTCAATTGGGTATAATGAGAGCTGCTAATAGAGATATGATTATGGAGATGAAAAATAAACGACTACCAGGTGACCCCCTTAGTAGAGATTTAAGAAATCAGGCAGTAATGCGAGTCGGAAGAGGACGTGGAATGGCTGGAGGAATATCAGGCGCAGTTGGATTCGCTGGTAGAGCCTTAGCCGGAGCTTCCGGATTAGGAGCTTTAATTTTTGGAGTAAATACTATTATTTCTTTATTTAGAAAAAACAACAATACACAAGAAACAATAGCTAGAAAAAGTGTAACGCAAGCAAAAAACTTTCCAGTATTTTCATCAGAGGTATTAAGCGGAAACTAATATGGCATTAATAGATAAATTAACAGATTTAACAAGTTTTGACTACAATAAAGTAGGTAAAACCAACACAACTGAAGGTAGATTTGAAGTTAATCAAAAAGACAATAGTGGTCGTGTAGAAAGTTTAGATGACTTACCAAGACCAAACATTGAGAGAAATCCATTACCACCAGTTATTAAGGGTATTGCGCAAGCTACCGAAACAGCATTAGATGTTTCAACATCAACAAAGGGTATTTTATTTAAAGCTAAACAATCCGTCTTACATTCTCAAAACGCATCTGGAGAAACAAGAGTTTATGACCCATTAGCATTAGAAAAGAGTCTCGTAAAAAATGACAATAATTTTCAAGAGTTACCATTTGGTAATAGAGATTTTACACCAGATAAATCAGTTAGTCAAACTATTTCGTACGACACACCTACAAAAACTTCTTTAGGTTTATCAACTTTTAATGACGATGATAAAAGACCTTCAAGAAGAATGAGTGTCAACATTTATGAAGATAATAAAAGCTATGGTTTAACATCACCAATATTTACACAAAATGTAACATCTGAGTTTCCAGAAGATTTTATAAAGTTCTACATCAATGACCCAATCGGAAAAAGAATAATACAATTTCCAGCTTACTTAACTGACATATCTGATAATTCAAGTGGTGAATACAATGGAACACGATATATCGGTAGAGCAGACCAAGTGTTTGTTTACTCTGGATATTCAAGAACAATTAGTTTTGGATTTAGAGTAGCGGCTCTAACTCGTGGAGATGTTCCGGTAATGTGGAAAAAAATAGACGCTCTTAAATCATTAACTTTACCAAAATATGAACCAATTTACCAAGAGCAAGTGGAGCCAAGACCAGTTGCACCATTTGTTGAATTGACAATTGGTGATTTATATGTTAATCAACCAGGATACTTTACTTCAATCAGTACAACAATGCCACAAACATCTAATTGGGAGACTGAAGACGGACACCAATTAACTCATCTTTGTGATATAACTCTTGAATATACATTTATTGGAAAACAATTACCAAACCTATTAGGAAAACAATTTGATATACCAGGATACGATAAAGAAGCAGAAAGAAGAGCGATTGAAACACAAGAAAAATTGAATGAAAGAAATGAATTTACTAAAAAATATAGCTCAGACACACTAGGTGATATTGAATATGATTTTGGTAGTAATTTGAAAAAGAGCGTAACAGGACAACAACGAACACAAGGATTCGCATCACCAGATTTTTCAACAAACCTATCATCAGCAGGTGATGTTCAAATAGGTTTAGGTTCATTTGAAACTGAGAACTCATAATGGCTAGATATCAAGATACAAAAATAATAAAAGACAAAAATCAACAAAGATATTTGTCAACTGAAGACTATCCAAGTTTTGGAAAAAAAGATACTGACGTATTGATTAGAGCAAAGTTCGGTGATAGAATGGATAATTTAGCTAATAAATATTATGGTGATTCTAATCTTTGGTGGGTAATAGCCAAGTCTAATGTGGATTTATTTGACGGAGGAATATTTTTAAAACCAGGCGAAGAGTACAGAATACCAACAGACTTAAGTGAATCTGGACAAGAATTCATAACTGGCGGTGGAGTTGTCGGAAGTGTTTCTGGTGGAGGTTCATCAGCTGGTGGTTCATCTGGAGGTTCATCAGGAGGTGGTGGAGGTGGATACTAATGAGTTTTTTCAGAACTTATATTGAACCTAATATTCAAGAAGAACTATTCAATAGAGAAAAGTCTATAAACTTTAATTATGACTCACCACAAAACACATTAAGTCCAATAAATGATTCTATTCAACATCAATTCGTTAAAGCTTGTTGGGCAAGAGCATCAGTAGTTTTAAGCGGTGGTAATGTAGTTTCACTAAATAGTTTATTAGATGAAGATAAAAATATTATTAATGAACCACTAAATGTAAAAAATGGAAACCCGTATCGTGGTAAACCAGGTATCACTAATATTAGTTCTAATTACAAAGAATTCTTTTTAAAACAATCCACTTTAAGTTTTTATGTACCAGACCCAGATGATTTTGATTTATTTAAAAATCAGTTTTTAAAATTTGGTCGTTATATGTTGATTGAATTTGGATGGTCATTACCTTATAATTTATCATTACCAGCTTTATCTGGTGATACGGTTTTGGATATTTCAAAAGACTTAAATAAAAGAGTAAAAAAAGGTAATGGTAATTATAACGCTATGGTTGGTGTAGTTACAAATTATAATTTTAATTTAACTAATGAAGGAGCTTATGAAGGTACGATTGAAATCAGTAGTATGGGTCGTAATGTTTTAGGTTCATCAACTAAAGGAGATTCAAAAGTTGATAACATTGTTGGTTATGTTAATGAAAAAATACAAAATGTAGAAAAGGGAAATGTTGAATTAACAAACGACGAAGTTGATATTTATAAAACACTAAAAAATTCATTTGTTTCATTTAATGCCACGATAGCAACATTAAAAGATGTTGTTGATAAGTATTTAGAATCAGTAGAAACTGAAGAATATTTCACACCAAGAACATCTACGATAGTAAAGGAAAGAACCTTTGAAACAAAAACCACAGATATTCCAACAAGATATAAATACAAAAACGGAGCGGCCGCAGTTGATAGTTCTAATCTTATTGAAGCGATGGATAATCCTTGTTATGTAACTTGGGGTTGGTTTGAAGACCATATATTGAATAGCTTTTTTTCATTCAATAGTCGAACAAATGATGATGTTGATTTCAAAACAAGTATTAGAAGCGTTGTTCCAGTTGAGGGTGATGAAGAAAAACTAAGAAACAACTATTGTAAAACAAATAAAGATTTATATTCGATTGGATATAAAAGTATAGTTCTTCCAGGTAAAACAAAAGACTTTGAAGTAAAAGGAAAAGACTTAGAATTATCAGGTAAATCTTTATACAGAGAAGAATTATTTAGAAACATCATTAAAATATTTGAAGCAAAATTTCCAAGATTTGAAACAAAAAATAGTAAAGGCGATACTGTGGGTCAAATAAGAAATATGGTTTTTGAAGCTGATTATTTGATTGAAAGTTTTTCAAATATCACTTCACTTGATAAAGCACTGAGTGATTTTTGGAGAAAAGTTTCGGATGATTATGGTGGTTTTTGGAGATATGCAGTTGTCGAAGATGAAAATGTAGATGGTAAAATTATGATTACTGATTTAAATATCGGTGAAGTTAATGATAGAAATGCTTTAGGTCAACTATCAACAGAGGATGATTATAAAATTTATCCTTTTAAAGTTTATTCAAACAACTCAATCGTCCAAAATATAGAATTATCATCAGAGAATTCATCAGAAATGGCAACCTTAGCAGTTTATGGTTCTAATGTTGATTTGAACGAGACAAGTGCAGATGAGGGTAAAGGATACACAGCTCTATCAATGAGAGCATTATCGATGATTGAAAATACAAACAATATGTCAGGTTCATTAGATGATGAAGAAAATGAAAATTATTTAGATGCCATATTACAAAACATAAGTAGTCCAGTATTTGGTAATTTTATAGATTCTAAAAAAAGTGAAGGCACAACATCAACGACAGACCCTATAAGCGGTCAACCAGGTAAACTTCAAAGAAGTGGTGGTGTTAGATTTGATGATATAGATGAAATAGTTGAAAATGAAACAAAAATACACACAAATTTAGGAAAAACAATTGAGTACGAAGCATCTGAAGCTAGTATAAGACAAGCTTATTATTGGTTTGATGACTCAGATAAAAGTGTTCAAATATATGACACCAGAACATTTACATTGTATGATGAATTTAAAAGAACTATGTTGTTTAATATTAATAAAGCACCAAGTCAAGACGGAGAGGAAGGGGCATCAAATTTTTCAGTAGTTTTACCGGTTGTTCCAATACAATTAAGCATAACACTACAAGGTATAGGTGGTATAAAAATTGGTGATTTATTTCATATTGATTATTTACCTAAGAGATTTAGAAAGTATTGTCATTTTATGGTGGTAAATGTTAGTCACGAAATATCACCAGTTGGTTGGACAACTACATTAGAATCAAGAATGATTGTTGATGTTCCAACTATGATTGATGATGGACAAGTATCGCAAGGTAAAAAGTTTAAACCTATTATAGTTAAAAATACACTTGGTGAAAAAGTTAAAGAAATTGCAGATGAGTATGAAGAAGTTAATGAACAAATTCAAGAGGAAAACGAAGCAAGAGAAAAAGCGTTACAAAAAGAATTAGCTAGAAGAAGGGCTCAAGAAGTTTCAGATAGATTAGCAGAGACCGAAACCCCATCGGCAGTATCAAGCTTCTTAGATGATTTTGGTTACGGAAACTAAGAAAAAATTACATTTTGATTAATTAAATCAATACTTATAATAAAGGTTATATGGTTATAGTAAATACAGATATTTTATTCAACCAACTCAAACAACACATACAAACAAAACCATTTGTATTAATGCAAATGTATTCAGATGTTCAAAAGCATTCGGTAGAAAATCGTGTGAGTTGTTATTGGGTTGATTTTCAATTCGAACAATATATTGTTCCGATAAATCATTCAGAAAGATACAAAGATAAACTTCCAATGATTAATACGGAGCAAACCATTTATGTTCAAGATTTAAAACAATATCTACACAACACATTAGTATTTAGCGATGATGTCAAAGATTTAAATTGGTCGTGGTATATGAAAACAAATCAACCATATGATTTTGAACAACACTTAACGAACGCTCATCATCATTGTTATCGTTTATATTATGACAAGCAAAACATTAATGATGTGGTTCCATTGGTAAAACACGCTGAATATTTTGAACCAATATCAAAAGAACTATACAAATCATATGAATATCAAGACCAAACCATTTTAAAAAACTTACATCAAATAGAACGCAATGGATTAAAAACATATGAAAAGATAGTTTATTCAGAATACAATCCATATACTTCAACAGGTCGTCCAAGTAATCGTTTCGGTGGATTAAACTTCGCAGCCCTAAACAAATCAGACGGAAGTAGAAAACAATTCATTAGTCGTTTTAACAACGGAGTATTGGTTGAAATGGACTTTGATGCGTATCACTTACGATTAATTGGTGAAATCATAGGATATAAGTTTCCAAAAGGTTCAGTCCACGAACATATGGCAGAACTATATGGATTACCTTATGACGAAGCAAAAGCCCTATCATTTAAATATTTGTATGGTGGTATCACAGATGAGGTGTCGGATAATCCATTCTTCTCAAAAGTAAACGATTATATTAAATTACTCTGGCAAGACTACAAAACAAATGATTTTGTAGAATCTTATATTTATAATAGAAAGATATATAAAAGAAATCTATCTGATATGAATCCTAATAAATTGTTCAATTATATGATACAATTAATGGAAACAGAAAACAATATCAAGATTTTAAATGAATTGCAACCTAAATTGCAGCAATACAATAGTAAATTGATATTGTATAATTATGATTCATTTTTATTTGATTTTGATACCAAAGACAAATTAGATTTTTTAAGTATGGTAAAGAAAACAATAGAAAGTGGTGGTAAATATCCAGTTAAAATTAGTAGAGGAGTCAACTATCACGATATGCAAGACATAACGGAGAAATTTAAATGAAGAAATTATCAGACATTGTTATGGAATTGGGTAAAGTCCAAACAGATAAAGACAACCCACCTTTCAAAACACCAAAACAAATTGAAAAAGAAGGTGTAACTAATCCAGTAACACAGAAGCACGACTTCTCAAAACCTACTGTGGTTCACATTTCTAAAAAAGAAATGGAAATACTACATAATGACGGAAGATTAGAAACTGATGGAATCACGATTATCGCAGATGAATAATTGGAAAAAAATAGTAAACGAACTAAGTT
The DNA here is from genome assembly GCA_002171845.1 of Candidatus Pelagibacter sp. TMED203. Taxonomy (GTDB): domain Bacteria; phylum Pseudomonadota; class Alphaproteobacteria; order Pelagibacterales; family Pelagibacteraceae; genus Pelagilacustribacter. Next base: position 7,139 of record NHJA01000041.1, on the reverse strand, counting down.
ATAGAGTTTCTTCTGGCATTCCAGATTTAACTAATGAACAACACTTAATGAAATTATGGGAAATTCTAAAAGAACATAATTGGAATATTGATGCGCGTGTTGAACTATTAAAGAATCTACAAGAAGTAGACCAATCATTATTAAAAACAAAAATTACCAATCCTACAACTCAAAGACAAATACAAGTCAGAACTGGTTTAGGATATAAAAAATCAAACACCGCAGCATACAATGTAGCAAAGTCTTTCTTAAAAGATAAAGGTGTGTCGGATGATGAAATAGAGAAACAAGCAGACAAATCAGCAGAGGATGATGTTAAAAAAGAAAAACCAAAAACAAAAGAGTTTTTTAAAGATATCAAAAAAATCGATACTTTAAATTCAGATGAATATAAAAAACCATTAGACTCAACCAAAGACGAATTTGATAAATCAAACGAGAAAAATCAAACACCATCAAAGTTTGAGTTATCTGAAGACTCTCGTAAAGCACTAACTAAAGTAGCACCAAAATATGTTGACCTACTTGAAAGAGTTTTAAATACAAATCGTAAAGGTGACGGAAGTGATAAATTAGATTATTTTGGTGTTGGAGGTGGACAAGGAGCCGGAACCACGAAATCAGCTATGGGTGAATTAATGACTCAAGCTTTTTCCACACTTCGTTCTGATGAATTATTTGGTAAAAAAGATGAAAATGGAATGTATAGTGGTGGACTTTACAGAGATATCGCAGGTCATTTAGATAAATTAGAACAAGATGGAGTTCAAACACACATTGATAAATCTTGGGTTAGAGCAGCTATGGAAAACCGCTCAGCTATAATGGCTCACTTCAGAGAAAAATTTGGAAACGATTATGAGATTGTAGCCACATCTTGGGATGTTCCAAGTGAAGTAGAATCATTAGGACTTTCATACAAAGACAAACAATCGACCACGGACACTTTTTTCAAAGTTAAAGACAAAGATGGAAACGAAAGAGTTTTAGAGTGTTCATTAAAGAAAAGTTTTTCCGCTAACTTATACAATGGTAGTTTACAAGATGTTATAAAAAATGCAGACACACAATTAAATGTAGGTGACTTCGCTGATAAACAATTAAATAACTTGAATAATGTTTATGAAAAAAACCAACAAACAATGAGAAGTGTAATTCAAAATATTAATCTTGATTCTGAAGAAGCTGAGAGTAATATACTTGATATTGCAAGAGTATTGGGTGGTGGTAAAATAAACCTTGTTGAAAAAGCACAAAAAGAATTATTTGAAACTATCAAACAAACTCAAGAGGATTTATTATCAAATCCAGAACTCAACATAGATAGAGATTATATAGGTAATGTAACTCAAGCCGGTAAAAAGAAAGGTAAAGTCACTATGGCAAAAAGAGCTACAAACAAAAATTTACTTATGTTATTACAAATGACAGGTAAATATGATGAGGGATTAGGTATTGCATTTGACAATCACAAAAAAATTACGAGCGATTTTGAAGAGTCAACAATTAAAGAGTTAAATGAAAACGAAACATTTAAACAAAGTGTATTAGATAAATGTAGAGATAGTCTACCACTTGAGGATATTATAGAGGGTAAAGAGTTTATGGCAGCTGGTAAAACACCAGTAACTAAAAAGACACTTGAAGCTATGTTTGGAACTTCCGATTGGAATAAGGTAAAGGAAAACTTAGAAGTAGATTTAGAACCGGTTCCAACATTAGTGTATAAAGGTAAAGTTGATGATAGTGATAGAACAATCAAGTTTGCTAATATCGTGGTTCGTGAAGACGGAAAAGGTTATAGTGGTGGAGCAGTAAAGTTCGAATTAAAGTTTAATAATAATTTTAGAGACTTCGCTGCAGGTGAATCACAAGACATATATGACCAACATAGACCAGAGGGTGGTCAAATACCAATACCATTTAAGAAGAAGAAAAAATGAAAACTCAATTACTATGCACCTTTACTTCTAAACCAAGATTAAACGATACCTTAGACATTATTATAACTTGTAATGAAGTCTTGTATGAAAAAGTATATGTGTTTCAAAATGAAAAAGATTTATCACAATTAATCTGCACATACAATATTGAGTATAATTATGATTATGAAGAAAGTATCATCGATACAATTTCACTTCACAGAAAAAAACAAAGTAATACATTATATACAATCAATGCATTAAATGAAGTTATCAGAGAGAAAAATGGTGGCGTGTTAGATAAATCATATATGGTTGATTGGAACGAGTTCAACAATACATTGTTATTAACAAACGATATGGGATTGCAAAAGATTCCTACCAAGATTTATCAGATAGTTGATACAACTTCTTGGAAAAATTAAAAAAAAATTAAAAAAAAATACATTTTGGGATTTTTACTTTATATATATAAATATACTCGATTGGTCTCGGGTATAGTTTTTTGACAATTTGGAATTTGGAAAAGTAGAAAGATTAATTACCTTTCTATGGGATTGGCAGAATAATGGGTAGACATTTGAAGCCCATANCGCAATCTNAGACAAAGTTGTGGTGACTTGATAGTTGGAAAATATTTTANCTATCTATATCGACAGATATTGTCTAATGTATTTCCGTAAAAAANATAAGAAGATGATTCTTATGACTCTATTGTAGGTAAGGGTAAAACTGAAATCCTACTTAATGGCTGAATAATCTACACTTGGAGAGATAAAGCATTTACATAGAAGTTGTATTCACATCAATGAGGAATAACCACCTTGAGATGAACTATCGTAACTGATAGATGTAAAGTTTAGAGTTAAAAAAATCCAAGACGGAAATTGTGAGTAATCATTAATCTCGCATCCCCAATATATTCCAAAAATTTAAAAGCCCCAACGATTTTTAGTTTCCACCTTTTATACAAACTTTAAAAACAATGGGGCTTTTTTTTATCAAAACGCAAAAAAAATTACATTTTTACAAATTAACATTATATTTATTAATGTATCAAGGTTATTCTTGATTAACAAATGACAAATGAAAAATAAAAATAGGAGAATGAAAAATGGACTTAAACGCAATTCGCAAACGTCTCGGTCAATTACAGACCACAAACAATCGCACATCAAGTCTTTGGAAGCCACAACCAGGTAAAACCCAAATTCGTATAGTGCCTTATGAATTCAATAAAGATAATCCTTTTATTGAATTATTCTTTCACTACAATCTGAACAATCGTTCTTATTTATCACCAATCAGTTTTGGTCGTCCAGACCCAATTGAAGAGTTCGCACAGAAACTCAAAGGTAGTGGTAATAAAGAAGATTATCAATTATCTAAGAAACTTGAAGCAAAGATGAGAACNTTTGCNCCAGTTATCGTTAGAGGTGANGAATCTCAAGGTGTTAAATTTTGGGGATTNGGAAAGACAGTTTATCAAGAACTACTTTCTATAATCGCAGACCCNGATTATGGNGACATTACNGACNCAGTTAATGGNAGAGATGTANTGGTTGAATTCATTTCAGCAGANGANAGTGGNGCAAGTTTCCCTAAAACAAACATTAGAGTGAAACCTAATCAAACACCAATTTCTGANGAACCATCAGTGCTTAGANNNAGTNAANACNTCNCAGAAAGACATNACTGANATTTATCAAGAGCANTCNTATGANGACTTAACCAATGTTNTAAACGAATGGTTAAATCCAAGTGAGGACNCAACAGAAGANGAAGAAGTNAAACAAGAAANTGTTTCNACTTCTGATTTAGGAACTTCTAAAGTGAAAGACACTTCAGAAGCTTTTGATGAATTATTCAATTCTTAAACAATAACAATATGGGGGTTGAATAGTCAATCCCCATTCAAACACGGAGTAAAAGAATGTCAGTAAATGATGTATTGGCTAAAACATTAGCCGACTCTTTGAATAAAAAGTTCAAAGACACAAACAAAGTAGCATACTTCTTAGACGGAAGTGATGCGACACCAACAGATATCAAGGAATTTATCTCAACAGGTAGTTCCACATTAGACTTGGCTATATCAAATAAGCCAAACGGAGGTATTGCAGTTGGTAGAATTACAGAAATCAATGGATTAGAATCAAGTGGTAAATCATTACTTGGTGCACACATCTTAGCAGAAACTCAAAAGAAAGACGGAGTAGCAGTTTATATAGATACTGAAACATCAGTCAGTCAAGAGTTTATGGAAGTCATTGGTTTAGATTTAAATAAGATGTTATATTTACATTTAGAAACCGTAGAAGAAATCTTTGAAGCAATCGAAGAAATCGTAACACAAGTTAGAGAATCTGATAAAGATAGATGTGTAACGATATTNGTTGANTCATTNGCAGCCGCATCAACNAAAGTTGAAATGGATGCGGACTTCGATAAAGACGGATATGCCACATCAAAGGCAATCATTATATCAAAAGCTATGAGAAAAATCACTCAAATGATTGGAAGACATAACATAGCATTGGTATTCACTAATCAATTAAGACAAAAACTTGGAGTAATGTTTGGAGACCCTTGGACAACANNNGGTGGAAAAGCATTACCATTTCACGCTTCAACTCGTATTAGATTAAAAAATATGGGACAAATCAAAGATACAGGTAAAAATGTATTGGGTATGAAGTGTAGAGCACAGATTGTCAAGAATAGATTAGGTCCACCTTTGAGACACGCAGACTATGATATGTATTTCGATAGAGGAATCGACAACTATGGTGGTTGGTTAACCGTTATGAAAGAACACAAACTTGTAAAAGTGGGTGGAGCTTGGTATACATTAGTNGACCANAACGGAGACGAGCATAAGTTTCAGTCAAAAGATTGGGAAGAATTAATTACCAAAAATGATGAACTGAGAGAATATGTTTACCAACTCATTTGTGATAAGGTTATATTACAATACAAAGAAAAACTTGGTATTGATGATGTAGAATTCACAGATGAGGTGCTCGGTGATTAACAAAAGACACCTATCGATTTTAGACGAAATCAAAAAATCTGGCGGCGAAATAGATAGTGGAAAACCTAATGACTCGGTTTTATTGATAGACGGAATGAACACCTTTATTAGAGTGTTTTCCGCGATACCAACTACTAATGAGGACGGAGTTCACGTTGGTGGAATAGTTGGTTTTTTAAGGTCATTGGCTTTCTCAATCAATATGATTAGACCTACCCGAACAATCGTTGTGTTTGACGGAAAGGGTGGGTCTAACCGCCGTAGAAAAATATTTCCACAATANAAAATGGGAAGAAAAATGTCGTATCGTTTGAATAGAGCGAACAATTATTTGACTCGTGAAGAAGAACAAAAGATGATGATACGACAACTCAATCGTGTTGTGGAATATTTAGAGTGCTTACCATTAACCATTATCAACATAGAAAACAATGAAGCNGATGATGTGATTGGTTATTGTTCTAAACATATTTTCAAAAACAATAAATCTACAATTATGTCAACAGACAAAGATTTCTTACAATTAGTAGATGAAAATACAAAACTTTATTCACCAACAAAAAAGAAAATGTATGATGAACAAAAAGTATTTGAAGAATATGGAATACACCCAAAGAATTTTTTATTATTTAGAATGTTTGACGGAGATAAGTCAGACGGAATACCAGGTGTAAATGGTATTGGTATGAAGACATTAGTAAAGTTATTTCCATTTATGGAAACAGAAGAAAAATATACATTGGACGATATATACAGAAGTGCAGAAACACAAAAAAATCCATTGTGTGAAAAAGTATTACAATCAAAAGATTTATTAGATATGAACAGAAGACTTATGGATTTAGATGATAGTATTATATCTGGCAATACTAAATTAAAAATTAAAGAAATAACAGAAAGACCAATTCAACGAGTAATCAAACATAGATTTCAGAAGATGTTTTTAGAAGATAAATTATATCAAGCATTACCTAATCTAAATAGTTGGTTGGCAACAACATTTAACAGATTAAACTTTATGGCGGAGGAAACACATAAATGAACAGACAATTAATTAACGGAGATTGTTTAGAAGAACTAAAAAAACTTGATGATAATTCAGTAGATTTATTATGCACAGACCCGCCGTACGGTTATGGGTTTATGGGCAAACATTGGGATACATTTAAAGAAAAAGATTCTACGAAATCTCAACAAGTTGGTTGGATGAGTCCTGGTATGAAAAAAGACACTTATGGTATGAAAGAATTCTTTGAACCGATTTGGACGGAGTGTTTACGAGTATTGAAACCAGGCGCTCTGGCATTTGTGATGTCGGCACCAAGAAGTGATGTTCAGACGATTATGTCTCAAACTCTACGAGACGCAGGATTTGATATTAGTTTTACACCAATCTATTGGACTTACGCAAGTGGATTTCCAAAAGCAATGAACATCAGTAAGATGATTGATAAACAAAAAAAAGGTGAAAGAAATGGAAAATCTGATGAATTTGCAACATATATTAAGTCACGAAGGGAAAAACTAAATCTAACAAAAGGTTATGTAGATAAAGAAATTTGTGATGGTTCTTCTATGTATAGTTTTTATGAAGGAAGAAATAATGAAAATGGAGATTGGGCCATATATTTACCAAATAAAGAAAGATATGAAAAGCTAAAAAAACTTTTACAGATGGACGATAGGTTTGATGATTTTATTGATAATACGGTAAAGGTTGTAGATACAAAAGATGGTGATTTTGGTTATCAAAAAGATGGTGATAGGTGGGATAATGAATATAAAATAACAAAACCTAATTCAGACAAAGCCAAAGAACTTGACGGAGCTTATGGTGGATTCCAACCAAAACCAGCAGTTGAAGTTGTTCTTGTCGCAATGAAACCATTAGATAAAAAAGGTTATTTAGAACAAGCACAAGATAATGGAAAAGGTATCACTTGGTTTGATGATTGTAGAATACCATTTGATGAAGGAGATACGCCTGAAACACAAAATTATAGAAAGAAAGACGGAGATGAAACTCGTGGTTGGAATAATAGTAGTGGGTATGGTCGTGATAGTGAACCAAAAACCACCAAAAGAAAACCAAGAGAGGACGGAACGGTATTTAAAACAAGTGGATTTAAATCAGAAAATAATGATACCGCAGAAGCAAGTCCAATGGGTAGATTTCCAGCAAA
>NHJA01000040.1:0-31188 GCA_002171845.1 Candidatus Pelagibacter sp. TMED203 | reverse complement strand
TCTTTACCTTCTCCTGCCATCCATTTTGTCAAGTTAACAGCTTGTTGCATTCTAGCGTGAGTACCAATCAAATCAGAGTCATTGATATAAGCATCATAAATACTTACGTTAGTTTGCATTTGTGTTTGTACTGCCATTACTACATCACCTTCACCAAGTAACTGGTGATTAACTTTAATCCCAGTAATCTCTTCAAAAGCTTTTGTTAAAGTTTTTGACTCATACTCGTGAGTTGGAATAGTTTCAGATAATACTTTTATAGACATTCCTTTGAATGGCTTTGCAGCATCATGAAACCATTGTAGTTCTTTCTCTCTTTCTTTTGCTGAAAGAGTTGAAAGACTAAACTCACCATTAGACCATTTCTTAATTGCAGCCATGTGACCATCTGCAATAGCATTAGAAATAGTAAGTATAGAAAGTGAAACAGCAACAGCTATTATTGTTTTAAATGTTTTAAACATTAATTCCCCCATTGTTGTTTTTAAGAAATTAGATTGAAACAAAAAAAAGGGATTATGTACAGATAACAAATGTATTAATGTTACAACTTGAGGATGTATTAATTAATTAAAGCTCGTTTAATCGCCTTGGTCCACCCCTTCAAAAGTATATTTCTAGAATTTTTTTTCATTTTTGGTAAAAATTTCTTATCCAAATTCCAGTTTTTAGAAATATCTTTTAAAGATTTGTAAGCACCAATTTTAAGTCCTGCCATAAATGCTGCTCCTAGAGCAGTAGTTTCATGTACTTTCGGTCTCAAAACTTTAACATTTACAACATCAGATAAAAATTGTGCAAACCAATTATTCATGACCATTCCTCCATCAACTTTAATTATTTTTGGTCGTAACCCATCGTGTTTCATTGCCTCAAATAAATCGTGAGTTTGATAAGCAACTGACTCTATAGTAGATCTAACAATTTCTTTAGGGCCAGTGTCTCTAGTTAATCCACTTAAAACACCCCTTGCATTTTGATTCCAATAAGGCGCCCCCATTCCAGTAAAAGCTGGCACTAAATATACATCTTTATTATCTTTAAGAGATTTAATAATTTTCTCTGTGTCACTTGCCTTTTTAAAAAATTTCATTCTATCCCTCAACCATTGAACGCCGGCTCCTGCAATAAATATTGACCCTTCCATTGCATAAGTGGTTTTTCCTTTAATTCTGTAGGCGATAGTAGTTAAGAGCCTGTTTTTTGAATAAATTTTTTTACTACCTGTGTTTAATAAAACAAATGCTCCAGTCCCATAAGTGCTTTTTAATGACCCTGGATCAAAACAACATTGACCAATTGATGCTGATTGCTGATCACCAACTACACCAGTAATTGGTATTGCCTTTCCAGTAATTGAAGGATGTGTAAATCCAAAATCATCAGAACAATTTTTTACTTCTGGTAAAATGTGTTTTTGTATCTTGAGAATTTTTAAAATCGTATCATCCCATTTATTAGTTGATATATTATAAATCATTGTTCGACTGGCGTTGGTGGCATCGGTTGCATGGACTTTCCCTTTGGTGAGACGCCAAATTAAAAAGCTGTCAATAGTACCAAAGAGTAACTGTTTTTTGTTCATTAGTTTTTTTGCTTTTGGAACATTGTCTAAAATCCATTTTATTTTCGTTCCAGAGAAATAAGAATCTATTGGGAGCCCAGTTTTGTTATAAATTATTGTTTCTTTATTTTGTTTTTTTAATTTTTTACAAAATTCTGCTTGCCTTCGATCTTGCCAAACAATAGCATTATAAACTGTTTTACCAGTTTTCTTGTCCCACAAGACGGTAGTTTCTCTTTGATTAGTTATTCCTATTGTTAAAATATTTCCTTTTAACCTTTTGGCTTTATTAATAACATCTTTGAGAGTTTTTTTTGTTGTATTCCATATTTCTTCAGGATTGTGTTCAACCCAACCACTTTTTGGAAAATATTGAGTAAATTCTTTTTGAGATGAATAAACTGGTCTGCCTTTAATATTAAAGAGAATTGCACGACTTGATGTCGTTCCTTGATCTATTGATACAATAAATTTTCCCATTAACTAAAATTTTCCCATCTAATATCAAGTTTCTTATCTTCTAGTATAGCATCAATCATAGCTATCATTATAGGTAATTGTTTTTCATTAAAATCTTCTTTAATTCTCTTTCCAATCTCAAAAATTAAATCTGCTCCCTCTACAGTAATATTTTTCATCTCAGTGTTTTTAGCTTGAGAGAAAGTCATTCCTTCTCCAAGATAAGATCCCATTTTACTATTCCTTCCTCCTGCTGAGCTAACATAAAGATCACCTAATCCCGCTAATCCAGACACTGTTACTTTTTTTCCTTTAAGATATTCAGTAAATATTTCCATTTCATTAATAGACTGTTTGATTAATGCAGAAGCTGTATTTAAATAATTTTTTTCTTTGATTTCTTTGGTGGCATTATTACTACAAAGACCTTTTGATGCTCCTACAGCCATAGAAAATATATTCTTAATTGCAGCACAAACCTCAACACCTGCAAGATCATCGCTATAAGATGTGTGGTAATAATTAGTATTCAATAACTCCGAAATTTTTTTAGCAACTTTTATATCTTTATTGGCTATAACAACGCTACTATGAACTTTATTGGCTAAACCTGCTGCTAAACATGGACCGGCAACTGCTGATACGGTTATCTTCTTAATCCCTTTTGAATAAAGTAAACGTCCTAGCTTATCAACCAATAACTCATATTTATTTTCATACAAGCTTAGTCCTTTGGTAAGCATTAATAAAGAAGGTAGTTCTAAGTCTTTGTAAACTTTATGAAGTTGTTCAGCCACCCACTCTATTCCCTTTGAGCTAATAGCAAGAACTAAAAGATCAGCTTTTGATTTTAAAATAGAGTCAAATTTTTCAAATTTTGATATATTAATACTTTTTGGGACATTCATCTTTAAAGCTGGGTGTAAATTATTATTATTTTTTAACTCATCAATGAACTTGTCTTCTAAATGTGTTCCTATAATCGTTGTGTCGTGATTGCGATCTACACAAGGGAAAGCAAAAGCTGTTCCCATCGCACCGGCGCCTATAATAATTATTTTTGACATAAGAATTTATATCACCATTTAATTTTGTAGTTCAAAGTATAAAGAAAAACTCTCTTTTTTAAAAAATTTATATTTAATTTACAATCTTTATAACCTTCTATAATTGTATGCAAATATCTAGAAGTGGGTTTTCTCTTAATAAATTTATTTTGTTTATAAAATAAAACTTTTTTTCCATTTAAAGTAAAATATTCTTTCTGATAATATCCAGGTACGTCCTCATAAATATCTAAATTTCTCTCACTTTTTTTAGAGATATTCCAAATACATCCTAATACCTTAAAACCACTCTTTCTTTGCACATTTGCATGACCATATTTATTTTTTGAATCAGAGTGACTAAATATTAGTTTGTGCCCTTTTAAGATAAATTTTTTAATAAACTGTGAATCCTTGCATCGATTTTTCATCTGTTTATGGTTTAGATTACTACCGTAGGCAAAATACAACATTTATTTTATAAAAATCTTTATTTTTTTCTTTTTAATTAACTTTTTAATATCCAAAACACATGAGTTTATCATGGACTTATTTGATGATCTTAATACCAATGAAACTCCAATTTTTCCTAACCGAAAAAAAGGATAACTACCAATTTCAACTTTTCTCAAATATTTTTTTTGAATTTGTTTTAACTCAACAGAAACATCACTTTCTACAGCATGTAAACTGATTGTGTTACTAATGACAGTTGTTCCTTTAACCAAAAATTTTTTTACGTTATCTATCATAGAAACAAGTATTGAAGGTACTCCTGGTAAACAAATGACATTTTTAATTATAAATCCAGGAGCGGCACTAGAAGGATTATAAATAAGTGATGAGCCCTTAGGCATCTTAGCCATTTTTTTTCTACCTGGATTAAAGTTTTTTTTTCCGTAATATTTTTCTAAAATAGAATACGCTTCATTATGAAATTCATATTTAACTTTAAATGCTTTAGCTATAGATTGAGCGGTAATATCATCATGAGTGGGTCCTATTCCACCTGTAGTAAAAACGTAGTTAAAACTTTTTCTTAAATTTGAAATATTATTTATTATTTTTTTTTCATTATCAGGTATTACTCTCACTTCAGCAACTGAGATACCGCACACTTCATTTAACCATTTTGCCAAAAAAGAAACATTTAAATCCTGTGTTCTTCCTGATAAGATTTCATTACCTATTATAAGAACAGCGGCATTTACTTTTTTTTTGATAGCTTTCTTCATAGTAATTAAAATTATGAATTTTGAGAATGAATTAATACCAGGAGTTTTAATAAAAAGATACAAACGTTTTTTTGTAGATATCAAAGTAAAAAATAAAATAATTACGGCTCACTGTCCTAACTCAGGATCTATGATGGGTCTTTTAAAAAAAGGAAATAAAGTTTGGTTTACTGAGTCAAATAATAAAAAAAGGAAATTGAAATATACGGTTCAAATAATAGAGGTTGACGGTAAAAAAGTTGGTGTAAATACGCATCTAACTAACAAAATTGTTCTAGAAGCTTTAAAAAAAAATTATATTAAAGAACTACCTAGATCTTTAAAAATTTACCCTGAACAAAAATTTGGAGACAAAACAAGATTTGATTTTTTTATAAATGAAGAAAATTGCAAATCTTATCTTGAAGTAAAAAATGTAACTTTAGTAAGAAGTAAAAATATTGCCGAATTTCCAGATGCTATTACCGAAAGAGGCAAAAAACATTTAAAAGAATTAACTAAAGCAATTCAATTGGGTTATAAATCTTATATTCTTTATGTGATTCAAAGGGAGGACTGCAAAATGTTTAAAATAGCTAGTGATATTGATCCCGAATATTTTGAAATATTAACAAATTCGATTGGAAAGAATGTAAAAGTTCTTTGCTATGATTGTAAATTTTACTCAAAAGGAATAAAACTGAATAAACAAATAAAATTAAAAATTAATGAGTGATAAATTTCAAGAAGCATTTGCAAAAACTCGAATTGCTGGATCTGTTGCTTCAGGTGCGTTGGATGAGTTGTCAAAATTTATTGAACCTGGAATTAGTACGAATAAAATAGACAATTTATGTTACGAGTTTATAAATGACAATGGGGCTTTCTCTGCTCCTTTATTTTATAGAGGCTTTCCTAAAACTTGTTGTACTTCAGCCAATCATATTGTTTGTCACGGCATTCCAAGTGATAAAATTTTAAGAGAGGGAGATATAATAAATGTAGATGTAACTGCTTTTAAAGATGGATGGCATGGTGATACAAGTAGAATGTTTTATGTGGGAGAAGTATCAGTAAGAGCTAAAAAACTTGTTGAGACAACTTACGAAGCAATGATGAAAGGTATTGAAGTTTTAACATTAAATTCTCATTTAGGAAATATAGGTGAAGCGATACAAAATTATGTTGAAAAAAAAGGATTCTCAGTTGTCAGAGATTTTTGTGGACACGGGATTGGTGAAGTTTTTCATAAAGAGCCTAATGTACTACATTACGGTATAAAAGATGTGGGGAAAAAACTCGAAGTCGGTATGATATTTACTATTGAACCAATGATTAATGAAGGAGTGTATGAAACAAAAGTATTAAATGACGGCTGGACTGCTGTTACTAAAGATAAAAAATTATCTGCACAATTTGAACACACTATTGGCATAACAAATGATGGATACGAAATTTTTACCGCGTCAAAAAAAGGTTTAAACTTTCCTCCATATAAATAATGATAGATAGATACTCCAGAAAAGAGATGAAGGCAATTTGGGATGAGGAAAACAAATTTAGCATTTGGCTTAAAATTGAATTAGCTGCTGCTGAAGCCATGGAAAAACTTAAAATTATTCCAAGAGGTGTAGTTAAGAAAGTAAAATCAAAAGGTAAAATTAATGTTAAAAGAATTTTAGAAATTGAAAAAAGTGTTAAACATGATGTTATCGCTTTTCTAACTTCTATAACTGAAAAAGCAGGAAAAGAAGCTAGATACTTACATAAAGGTATGACGTCATCAGATGTATTGGATACTTGCTTTAATCTTCAGCTTAAGCAGTCTGGAGAAATATTACTTAAAGATATCGACATTTTGCTTAAAACAATTAAAAAACAATCTCTTAAACATAAATTTACTTTATGCATAGGCAGAAGTCATGGAATACATGCTGAACCTATTACTTTTGGTTTAAAACTTTTAACTTTTTATCAAGAATTTATTAGAAATAAAAAAAGATTAGAAGCCTCAATAAAAGAAATATCTACGTGCGCAATATCTGGAGCAGTTGGCACATTTGCAAATATAGATCCAAGAGTTGAGCAGTATGTTGCAAGAAAATTAAATCTTTCTATAGAGCCAATCTCAACACAGATTATTCCTAGAGATAGACATGCACAATTTTTTGCTACTCTAGCAATAATTGCTAGTTCTGTTGAGAGGTTTGCAATTGAAATCAGACATCTACAAAGAACTGAAGTTTTAGAAGTAGAAGAATTTTTTGGAAAAAAACAAAAAGGATCATCTGCTATGCCACATAAAAGAAACCCAATTTTAAGTGAGAACCTAAGTGGTTTAGCTCGTTTGGTTAGAGCTAATGTAATACCAGCATTAGAAAATATACCTTTATGGCACGAAAGAGATATTTCTCACTCTAGTGTTGAACGAAATATAGGCCCAGACTCAACTATTGCTCTTGATTTTGCTCTGAATAGATTAAATGGAATTGTACAAAACTTAAATATATATCCAAAAAATATGATTAAAAACTTGAATTTGACAAATGGCCTATTTTTTTCACAAAGAGTGATGATTGAATTAACAAATACCGGTTTTACTAGAGAAGAAGCATATAAGTTAGTTCAAAAAAATGCTATGCAATCATGGCATAATAAAACCTCTTTTTACGCAAATATTGCAAATGATAACAAAATTAATAAAAAAATACCTGTTAATAAATTAAAAAAACTATTTAATTTTAGTTATCATACCAAAAAAATTAATATAATTTTTAAAAGAAGTTTAAAAAAATAATTTCATGAACAAAGGTAAAAAACTATACGAAGGTAAAGCTAAGATCATTTACGAAACCTCTGAAAAGGGTTTGGTGGTTCAGCACTTTAAAGATGATGCTACTGCTTTTAATAATTTAAAAAAAGCAAATGTAGAGGGTAAAGGTGTTTTAAATAATAGAATATCTGAACACATCTTATCAAATATAAGCCAGTGTGGAATAAAAACACATCTTGTTAAAAGATTAAATATGAGAGAACANCTTATAAAGCATGCTGAGATCTTTCCCCTAGAGTTTATTGTAAGGAATATAGCAACTGGTTCTCTTTCAAAAAGACTTGGTATTGCTGATGGTACAATTCTTGAAGAACCGTTGTTTGAATATTGTTTAAAAGATGATGATTTAGGTGATCCTTTAATTGCTAAAGAACATATATATGCATTTGGATGGGCAAAAGAAGATGAGATAAAAGAAATAGACAAAATGACTTTTAGAATAAATGATATTTTGCAAGGAATGTTTAGAGGTGTTGGAATTAAATTAGTAGACTTTAAACTAGAATATGGAAAAGTTTGGAATAAAGATAAACAAGAAATTGTTTTAGCTGATGAAATAAGCCCTGATACTTGTAGATTGTGGGACATTAAAAGTGAGAGAAAACTAGATAAGGATAGATTTAGAAAAGATTTGGGTAACATTGTTCAAGCATATCAAGAGGTAGCTAGGCGTTTGGGAATAATGCCCGAAGAGACAAACATAAGCGAAGTAAAAGAGTTTGCTAAAACCACTTCTATTAAATTCAAAAAAAAATAAATTGAAATTTGCAGTTACAGTCACTTTGAAAAAAGATGTACTTGACCCTCAAGGAAAAGTTGTTCAACAAACTTTAAGAAATATGGGAATGATAACACTTAAAAACTTGAGACAGGGTAAATACTTTGAGGTTGATGTAAATGAAGATAATGAAGAAACTGCGAAAAATAAAGTTGATGAGATGTGCAAAAAACTGCTAGTNAATCTTATAATTGAGGATTTTACTATTTCCAAACTATAAAAATGAATTCTTCTGTAATAGTTTTTCCCGGCTCTAATTGCGATAGAGATATAGCTGTAGCATTAGAAAAATTGCAATTTAAAAACAAAATGGTTTGGCATAAAGATACTGAATTACCAAAATCAGATTTAATAGTTATACCAGGTGGATTTTCATATGGTGACTATTTAAGATCAGGAGCGATTGCAGGAAAATCACTAATTTTAAAGGAAGTAATTCGAGCTTCAGAAAAAGGATGTCCTATTCTTGGTGTTTGTAATGGTTTTCAAATACTAATAGAGACAGGATTATTAAAGGGTACCTTATTAAGAAATAAAAATTTAAAATTTTTATCAAAAGATGTTTATCTTAAAATTTTAAATATTAAAAACAAATTTTGTAATAAGTATACTCTTAATCAAGTAATAAAATTAAATATTGCACATAACGAAGGAAACTACTTTACTAACGAAGAACATTTAAAAAAACTAGAAGACCTTGAGCTAATTCCATTTAAATATTGTAATGAAAAAGGAGTTATAGATGAAAATAATAATCCAAATGGTTCATTAAATAATATAGCAGGTATCTTTAATGAGAATAAAAATATTTTAGGTATGATGCCTCATCCTGAAAGAATGATAAATAAATTATTTTCTGGTGATGATGGGATAAATCTTTTTTCGAGTTTAATGAATTAAATGAAAATTTCAAATGACATAGTTGAAAAACATGGTCTTAAACTAGAGGAGTATGATTTAATTAAGAATTTAATGGAAAGAGAGCCTAACTTATTAGAATTAGGTATTTTTTCCGCAATGTGGAATGAGCATTGTTCTTATAAATCGTCAAAAATTCATCTAAAAAAACTTCCAACAAAAAACTCTTGTGTGATACAGGGTCCTGGTGAAAATGCAGGTGTTATAGATATAGGAGATGATGACGCTATAATCTTTAAAATTGAAAGTCATAATCACCCATCTTTTATTGAGCCCTATCANGGAGCAGCTACAGGAGTTGGTGGAATACTACGAGATGTGTTTACTATGGGTGCAAGACCAATAGCTTTACTAAATTCGATTCATTTTGGAGATCCAAAAAATAAAAAGACCAGAAACCTTCTTCATGGAGTTGTGTCAGGAATAGGTGGTTATGGAAATTGTATAGGCATCCCAACAGTTGCTGGTGAAACAAAATTTAATAGCACTTATAACGAAAACATACTTGTAAATGCAATGGCTGTTGGTCATGCAAATAAAAACAAAATCTTTTATTCCAAAGCAAAGGGTATAGACAAATCTGTTGTTTATGTTGGTTCAAAAACAGGAAGAGACGGTATTCATGGAGCTTCAATGGCTTCAGCAGAATTTGATGAAAATTCCGAAGAAAAAAAACCTACAGTACAAGTTGGCGATCCATTCACTGAAAAACTACTAATGGAAGCATGTCTTGAGTTAATGAAAGATAAATCAATTATTTCTATTCAAGATATGGGTGCGGCTGGCCTTACCTCTTCAAGTGTAGAAATGGCGTCAAAAGGAAACTTAGGTATAGAAATTAATTTAGAAAAAGTACCTTGTAGAGAAGATAAAATGACACCATATGAAATTATGCTTTCTGAAAGTCAGGAAAGAATGCTTTTAATAATAGACGAAAAAAAAGAAAAAAGTGCTGAAAAGATTTTTAGAAAGTGGGATTTAGATTTTGTTGTTATTGGAAAAACTATTGAGGAAAAAAAATTAAAGCTCAATCATAATGATCAAAAGGTTGCTGATATACCAATTGATGCTCTAGCAAGTAAAGCTCCATTATATGATAGAAAATGGAATAAAACTAAGTTACCGGAAAAAAAAGTAAAATTTAATACTTTAAAAAAAATCAAATTTGAAGATACGCTTATTAAAATTTTGTCTTCATGCAATCAATCAAATAAAAATTGGGTAACTGAACAATATGACCAAATGGTTATGGGTGATACATTGCAAAGATCTGGCTCTGACTCAGCTCTTATTAAAATACATAATAAAGATAAGGCAGTAGCTGTTACTGTTGACTCGTCAGCAAATTATTGTAAATCGCATCCATTCACTGGTGGAAAACAAATTGTTTGTGAATCTTGGAGAAATCTTATTTCAGTTGGAGCGAAACCACTAGCTATAACAAATTGTTTGAACTTTGGTAATCCAGAAAATCCAGATGTAATGGGGCAGTTTGCAGAGGCAGTTAGTGGCATGAAAGAAGCCTGTGAATTTTTAGATTTTCCAGTTGTTTCGGGAAATGTTTCTTTTTATAACGGCACAAATCAGAGGAACATCTACCCCACTCCAGTTATTGGAGGTGTCGGGATATTAAATAAAATGAATTATAAGAAAAANCATATTCTAAAAAAAGAAAGCAATCTTGTTCTGATAGTGGGAAAAACTTTTGGTCATTTATATCAAAGCGTTTTTTTTGAAGAAATTTACTCATTATTTGACGGACCACCACCTGAAGTCAATTTACTAAATGAAAGAAATAACGGTAAAATGGTTCTAGATCTTATAAAAAAAAATTTAGTTAGCTCTATTCACGATATTTCTGCTGGAGGACTGATAATTGCTTTATCAGAAATGTGCATTGGATCTGAACTTGGTATAAAAATTGAAAAACCAAAAAAGATGCGTAATTTGTTCGAGTATTTTTATGGAGAAGATCAAGGAAGATATGTTATTGAAATTGAGGCAACAAACTTAAATAAAGTACAAAAACTACTAAAAGAAAATAATATCTTTAATGATGTTATTGGAAAAGTTCAAAAAGACTACTTTGAATTATCTGATGAGTTTAAAATTAATATAAAAGAACTATATAATCTTAATAATAAATGGTATTATAATTACTAATGNNTTTATCAATNNAAGAAATNNAANANNTNATAANTAGNATCAATNCCTGANGCNANNATTGANATAAAAGATTTANNNGGNGANAATAATCANTATTCNGCTANNATNAAATCTAGNNNNTTTNNNGGAANNTCNAAANTTGAACAACANAANNTNNTTTATAAATCNNTAAANGGTAAAATGGGNAATGAATTACANGCNNTNTCNATAACAACNNANGNNAAATAANNTATGGATATNAAAANNGANATNNAAANTTTAATTNANNAAAATNNNNTTTGTCTNTTNATGAAAGGNACNCCNNANGCNCCTCANTGNGGTTTNTCAATGGCNGTTTCGAATATTTTAAAACATCTTAATGTTAATTTTAAAGGCGTCAATGTTTTGGAAAATGAAAAAATCAGACAAGGTATTAAAGAATATAGCGATTGGCCAACAATTCCTCAGCTTTATGTTAGTGGAGAGTTTATTGGTGGATGCGATATCATTAAAGAAATGTTTGAAAAAGGTGAGCTTAAAGAGCTCCTACAAAAAAAATCTTTGATTTAATTTTATCTTGAATAATACTCGATAACTAATTTCGGCTCCATAATAACTGGGTATGGAACCTCCGCAAACTTAGGTACTCGTACTAACTTCACTGATTTGCTTTTGTTATCAAGTTGAATGTATTCTGGCACGTCCCTTTCCTTACTTTGTAGGGAGCCGTCTATAATATTTAATTTTTTTGATTTTTCTTTAACCTCTATTACCTCTGACTCTTTTACGGTGTAACTTGAAATATTTACTCTTTTTTTATTAACTCTTACATGACCGTGATTTATTAACTGTCTTGCAGCAAAAACCGTTGGTGCTAATTTGCCTCTATAAACTATAGTATCAAGCCTACTTTCTAAAATTGCTATTAAATTTTCTGTAGTATCGCCCCTTTTTGATAAAGCTTTTCTATATATGTTTCGAAACTGTCGCTCATTTATATTCCCATAATATGATTTTAATTTTTGTTTCGCTTGAAGCTGTATGCCGTAATCTGTTGGTTTTCCTTTTCTTCCTTGACCGTGCTGCCCTGGAGGATATGCTCTACTATTAAAAGGACTTTTAGGTCTGCCCCACAAGTTTGCTTTTAATCTTCTGTCAATTTTGTGCTTTGATTTAAGTCTTTTTGTCATGCTTTATTGGACAGTATTTACAGGAAATGAAGGCTAAATGTCAAATACAGTATTCAGTTTTTTTTATACAGTTTGCTTATAATGCTAGCCAAAATTCTGGTTTCTTTGTCACTTAACTGAAGTTTATGAAATAAATTATTGATATTAAGGACCATAGACTTTTTTTTATGTAAAGGAGTAAAAAAGTTTCTTTTCTCCAAGAGTGCGTTCATATGTAATATTAATTTATTAACTGTTTTTTTTGAAGATATTTTTAAAGATTTTTTTTCTACTTTAAACTTATTAAAATTTATTAATTTAAATATTTCAAAGCAAACTAATAGCACAGAGTGAGAAAGGTTTATTGATGAAAAGTTTTTTTTAGTGGGTATTTGAATAATATAGTTTGAATATGATAAATCATGATTTGATAAACCTGAAGACTCTGGTCCAAATAGGATACCGATTCTTTGATTTTTTCTTTTGCGTAATAAATTTAAAAATTGAATAAAGGATAAATGTTTTTTATTTATATCTCTTTTCCTTGCTGTGGTTGAAAAAATTAAATCGAAATCTTCAACTGCTTCTGATGTGCTATCAAACATTTTTGCTTTTTTTAGAATTTCATAAGCACCAACAGAAGTTGCCTTTGCTTTTATATTTGGCCAACCATCGCGTGGTTTAACGATACTTAATTTTGAAAAACCAAAATTCTTTAATGCTCTCGCAGATGCACCAATATTTTCACCTAACTGTGGTTTTACTAAAATAAAACCGAACCTATTTCTCATTTATATTTGCAGGTGCTTTTTCTTTGAACAATTTGTACTCTAAGCTATCAATCAATGCTTTAAAAGAAGCCTCGATTATATTTTGGGAAACTCCAATTGTAAACCAGCTTTTGCCAGTTTTGTCAGTGCTTTCAATTAAAACACGAGTTGTTGCGCCTGTTCCAGTATTAAGAATTCTAACTTTGTAATCTAACAATTTTAAATCAGAAAAATACTTATAATACTTTTCTACTCTTTTAAAATTTGATCTTATAGCATTATCTAAAGCATTTACTGGACCATTACCAGATCCAATACATTTGATTTCACTTCCGTCTATTAAAAAAGTAACTTCTGCAGTAGTTTTAATTTCTTGGGACTTTTGAACATTTACACTATAACTTTTAACTTTAAGATATTCAGGTAGTT
This sequence comes from Candidatus Pelagibacter sp. TMED203, assembly GCA_002171845.1. Taxonomy (GTDB): domain Bacteria; phylum Pseudomonadota; class Alphaproteobacteria; order Pelagibacterales; family Pelagibacteraceae; genus Pelagilacustribacter. The sequence continues at coordinate 17,863 of NHJA01000040.1, read as the reverse complement.
TGCCTAATAATTTATTAGCAAGTAGTTCGAAAGAGGCATCAGCACCGTCGTATGAATATCCGCTAAACTCTCTACCTTTTACTTCATCTAAAATTTTTTGAACTTTCGGATCTTTTGAGTCTATTTTAACTCCATAATTTTCTAATCTTGATAAAATGTTTGATCTTCCAGATTGATTTGAAACAATGATATTTCTATGATTTCCTACTAACTTAGGATCAATGTGTTCATAAGTTTTTGGATCTTTTTTTACCGCTGAAACATGTAAGCCCCCTTTGTGTGAAAATGCTGAAGCACCTACATACGCCATATTTTTGTTTGGTTTTCTATTAAGTACTTCATCTAAAAATCTTGAACACTCTGTTAAAGATGCAAGTTTATCTTTTTTAATATTCAATATAAATTTATCGTTAAAAGTTTTTTTTAAAAATAGTGTAGGAATAATCGACATTAAATTTGCATTTCCACATCTCTCTCCCAGTCCGTTTATAGTTCCTTGTATTTGTCTTGCTCCAGCTAGAACAGCTGCTAATGAATTACTAACTGCATTTTCAGTGTCATTATGTGCATGGATGCCCAAATTTTTTCCTGGAATAATCTTAGAAACTGAATGGACTATGTCAGCAACTTCATTTGGTAAAGTACCTCCGTTTGTATCACATAAAACTAACCACCTAGCTCCTTCATCGTAAGCTTGTTTTAAACAAGTTAATGCATATTTTGGATTGTTTTTATATCCATCAAAAAAATGTTCTGCATCAAATAGAAATTCTTTTTTATTTTTAACAAAATGCTTTACAGTTTCTTTAATATTATTGAGATTGTCTTCATTTTTGATTCCTAAAGCTGTTTTTACCTGAAAATCCCATGTTTTTCCTACTACACAAACTGTTTTACAATTAGCGTTAACTAATGGTGATAGACTAGGGTCATTGTCTGCACTCATGCCATTTCTTTTAGTCATACCAAAAGCTGTAAATTTAGTACTTCCTAAATCTGGAGATTTATCAAAAAATTCCGTGTCTATTGGGTTGGCGCCTGGCCAGCCACCTTCCACATAATCAACCCCTATTTTAGCCAAAATTTTTGCTATTTTGTTTTTATCACTTACAGAAAAGTCTACACCTTCAGTTTGTGCGCCATCTCTAAGCGTTGTGTCAAAAATATATAATTTGTCTTTACTCACTTGTATTTCCAACTTGTTTCATCTTTTTTATCCTCTATCAAAACACCTTCATTTAATAATTCAATTCTAATCTTGTCAGCAAGTTTAAAATCCCCTTTTTTTCTGGCTTCGAGCCTCTCATTAATTTTATTTATAATAATTTTTTCCGAGATTTTTACAGATTTTTTTTTATAATTTTCCCAGCTTTTTTTATTTTCATTAAATAAACCAATAAGGCGACAAGCATAATTAAAATTTTCTTTTTTATCTTTGTCTCCATTAAAAGCTTCATTATAAAGTTCGTGTAATTTGGAAATATACTCTGGAGTATTCAAATCATCTAACAAACTCTCAAAACAATTTGGTATTTTTTTTTGATCATAATTTTCTTCGTATAAAGAATACCATTTATCTAATGTTTTTTTTTGTTGGTCTAATAATTTTTCATTCCAATCTAGCGGCTGCTTGTAATGTGAACTTAAAAGGGCTAATCTTATTACTTGACCATTGTAATGCTTCAATGCATCAGTAATACTAACTATATTTCCTAAAGATTTAGACATTTTTTCTTTGTTCATGGTTAAAAAACCATTATGAATCCAATAATTGGCCATCTTACTAGTAGAATTATTAGAGCAAGATTGAGCTATTTCATTTTCATGATGAGGAAAAACTAAATCTAAACCTCCACCATGGATATCAAATTCTTTGCTTAAATATTTTTCACTCATAACCGAGCACTCTAAATGCCAACCAGGTCGGCCTCTTCCCCACGGTGAGTCCCATCCAGGATCTTTTTCTTGTGAAGGTTTCCAAAGTACAAAGTCCAAAGGATTTTTTTTATGAACTGAAACTTCAACTCGTGATCCTGCTTTTAATTCATCTAGATTTTTATTAGAAAGTTTCCCATAATCTTTAAAAGATGATACCGAAAAATAAACATGTCCATCATTTTCATAAGCAAAACCTTTTTCGATCAGAGAATTGGTCATTTTTACCATTTCATTAACATGTCCGGTAGCTTTAGGTTCAACTGTTGGTTCTAAACAATTGAGATTTTTACATGCATCGTGAAACTGTTTCGTTACTTCTTCTGTAATTTTGTTTATTGGTAAATTTTTTTCTTTAGCAATGTCTATAATTTTATCATCTATATCCGTTATGTTTCTCACATAAGTAACGTTTTTATCTCCATATATTTTTTTGAGTATTCTAAATAAAAGATCAAAAACAACTAAAGAGCGTGCATTTCCAACATGAGGACTGTCATATACTGTCGGACCACAAGCGTACATAGTTATATTTTTAGAATTTATTGGTTTAAACAATTCTTTTTTTTTACTTAGTGTATTTGAAATTTTAAGATTCATTGTCAAATTTACAAACTGGTATTGGAAGCATTTTATGAAGATTTTTTTCTCTTATACTTAAATATTTTTTATAATTAGGATCTTTATTATCTTTCATGGCCTTTTCTAAATCTTGATAAGACATTCCTAGTTGATTTACGTCTGATCTTCCGTCATCCCATAAGCCATCAGTTGGTTCTGCACTAACGATTTCTTTAGGTATTCCCAAGTGTTCACCCATTTCCCAAACTTCAGTTTTAGTGCAATCTGCAATTGGAGAAATATCAACACCACCGTCGCCATACTTCGTATAAAACCCAACACCAAAATCTTCAACTTTATTTCCTGTGCCAACTACAATTCCAGTGTTAGCAGCAGCGACTTGGTATAAAGTTGACATTCTTAGACGTGCCCTTGAATTGGCTAAACCATGCTCATTATTAAATTTATTAAGTGTCTCTTTAAATGAGTTAAATACTTTTTCAAGTTCAACTAAATTAAATTCTACATTCTTAAATTTCGATGAAAGCCATTTACCATGTTTCAAGCTAAGATCATGTTGTGCCTTAATCTGTTTTATAGGCATACTTAAAACTATAGTTTTTTTTCCAGTTAGAGCACATAGCGTACTAACAACCGAGGAATCGATCCCTCCTGAAATACCTACAACTAATGCTTGAGGAGAAAATGAAGTTGACTCACAATATTTGTTTATCCACTTTGTTATAATCTCTATTCTTTTTTTTGCTTCCATAATTTATTAACCTTTATCCTTTCTCAGGATTCTATCTTAATAATTATATAATAATTATTAAGATGCTGCTTGAATAATATTTTTTGAATAAGTCGAGTTTTTCTTTATTTCATCAGAAATAAGAAAAGCCAATTCTAAAGCCTGACTAGCGTTTAATCTAGGGTCACAGTGGGTTCTATATCTGTTAGACAATTCCTTTTCAGAAATTTTTTGAGCTCCGCCAGTGCATTCTGTCACATCTTGACCTGTCATTTCAACATGAAGTCCGCCAGCATAACTTCCTTCAGCTTGATGTATGCTAAATACATTTTTAACTTCTTTAAGTACGCTATCGAAAGGTCTAGTTTTTAAACCACTAGCAGCTTTAATAGTGTTTCCGTGCATTGGGTCACATGACCAGATAACATTAAGTCCTTCTTTCTTAATAGCTTTAATTAGTTTAGGTAAAAACTTTTCGGCATTATTAGCGCCAAACCTTGATATTAAAGTAAGCCTACCTGGATCATTGTCAGGATTTAAAATGTTACATAGTTTAATTAATTCATCTGGTTTTAATGTCGGTCCACATTTTAAACCCAAGGGATTTTTTATTCCTCTACAAAACTCAACATGGGCACCATCGGGTTGTCTAGTTCTATCCCCTATCCAAACAAAGTGTGCTGATGTATCATGATACTCTCCAGTAGTTGAGTCAACTCTTGTCATTGACTCTTCAAATGGAAGTAAAAGAGCCTCATGTGAAGTATAAAAGTTTACTGTTCTTAGCCTTCTATTATTTTCTGGGTTTATTCCACATGCTTCCATAAAAGCTAAAGCGTCACTAATCTTGTCCTCAATCTCTTTGTACTTGCCTTTTGTTTTTTTATTTATAAAACCTAAATTCCATAAGTGTACTTGTCTTAAATCAGCAAAACCTCCCTGAGAAAATGCTCTTATCAAGTTTAAAGTAGAAGCTGATTGAGAATAAGCTCTAAACAATCTTTTTGCATCTGGAACACGCGCTTTTTCAGAAAATTCCATTCCATTAATATTGTCTCCTAAATAACTCGGTAATTCTTTATCATCTTTTTTTTCAGTTGGAGCACTTCTAGGCTTGGAAAATTGACCAGCAATCCTTCCAACTTTAACAACTGGTAAAGAGGCAGAGTGGGTCAGAACTAATGACATTTGTAATACAGCTTTAAATGTATCTCTAATATTATCTGGATTAAATTCAGCAAAACTTTCTGCGCAGTCTCCTCCTTGTAATAAGAAAGCCTTACCTTTAACAACATCTGCTAAAGATTTTTTTAGTGATCTAGTTTCACCGGCAAAAACTAAAGGAGGATATTTCTTAATTTTATCCAATACCATATTAAGTTCCTTTTCATCTTCGTATTTAGGAAGATGTTTTGCAGGATAGTCTTTCCAACTATTTAAAGTCCATTTTTTCATATTCAACTCTTAGGGGATGTTTATATTATAAAAGGTTTTTATTCAACTGTTACTGATTTAGCTAGGTTTCTAGGTTTGTCTATGTCGCGTTTTTTCAATAGTGCAACATGATAAGCGAGCAATTGAAGTGGCATTGCGCTCAAAAATGGAGATAAAGATTTCTCAAGATAAGGGAGGTTGATTGTAAATCTCACGTTTTCACTTATTACATTATCGTTACTATCGGTAATAAGTAAAATTTTTCCACCTCTTGCAATAACTTCCTGCATATTAGAAATAGTTTTATGAAAATATTTATCATGTGGTGAAATAACAATCACTGGTAAACCATTTTCAATTAAAGCTAAGGGCCCATGCTTCATTTCACCTGCTGGGTAACCCTCTGCATGTAAATAGGAAAGTTCTTTAAGTTTTAGAGCTCCTTCAAGTGCTATTGGAAAAGAAAACCCTCTTCCTAAAAACATCGAACCTTTGGAGTTTAAAAAGTCTTTAGCTACAAGTTGAATTTTATCCTCTGTTTTAAGACATTCTATTAATATATCTGGTAGTTTTATTAAATTACTAATTTTTTTTTGATAATCTTCTTTTTCTATATCCCCTCTTAAATATCCCATTTTTAAAGAGAACATATAAAGTAACAACATTTGTCCTATAAAAGCTTTAGTAGATGCAACACCGATTTCAGGACCGGCATGGATTGGCAAAACCCAATCTGAATTTCTTGCGATAGTGCTTTCAACTACATTTACAACTGAACAAGTTTTAACTTTATTTTTTTTACATAGATCTAGAGCAGCTGAGGTATCAGCTGTTTCACCGGATTGAGACACAAAAATATACAAATTATTTTTGTTAAATCTTATTTTTCTATATCTAAATTCTGACGCAATATCGGTTTCAACTTCAATAGAAGTAAATTCTTCAAACCAATATTTTGCTACTAAACATGAATGGTAAGCTGTTCCACAACCAATTAGTATAATTTTATTAATTTTTTTTGCATCAAATGGAATATTGTAAAAATTAATATCTTCTCTACTTTTGTCTATGTACTCATTAATACAATTTTTTGCTGTAATTGGTTGTTCAAAAATCTCTTTGATCATAAAATTTTTGTAATCACCTTTGTCAGCAATATTTTTATCATCAGACAAAGTTAAAACTTTCTTATTTATTTTATTTTTGCTTAAATCATAAAACTCAACTTTATCTTTTGTTAAAACGCAGATATCTCCATCATCTAAATAGGATATTTTATTAGTCATAGATTTTAATGCATATGAGTCTGATCCAATATAATTTTCATCTTTCGAATAACCTACAGCTAATGGGCTACCTCGTCTTGCGCCTATAATCATATCGTCATATTCTTTAAAAATTATACCTAAGGCAAAACTACCTTCTAATTTAATTAAAGTATCATGTACTGCATTTAGTGGAGTTTTAATTTTTAGTTCATCGGTTAATAATAAAGTAATAACTTCTGTATCAGTCTGAGATTTAAAAATTTTTCCTTTTTTTTCTAATTCATGTTTTAAAATTTTTGAATTTTCTATAATACCGTTATGTACAACAGAAACTATTTCACTTGAATGTGGATGTGCATTAGCTTCGTTGGGAACTCCATGTGTAGCCCATCTTACATGACCTATTCCTAAATTACCCATTGCTGGGGTTTTAAACAAGATTTTTTCTAAATACTCAACTCTTCCTGAGCACTTTTTTTCATTAATTTGATTTTCATTTATTGTCGCTAAACCTGCAGAATCGTAACCTCTGTACTCAAGTTTTTTTAAAGAATTTATAATATTTGTTGAAACAGGTTTGTTACTCGCTATACCAATTATACCACACATTTATTTCTTTCTCTTTCTTTTATAATTTTTAACCTGTTCTTGCTTTGATCTTGTTAATGCTAAGGATCCTTTTTTTACATTTTTTGTTATTACCGAGCCCGCTCCTATAACTGAATTTTTTCCAATTTTAATTGGTGCCACCAATGAGGAGTTTGAACCAACAAAAACATTTTCGGCAATCATAGTTTTATTTTTTTTAGTTCCATCATAATTACAAGTGATAGTCCCTGCACCAATGTTTGAATTTTTTCCTACTTCAGCGTCACCAATATAAGAAAGGTGATTTATCTTAGAATTAGATTTAATTTTTGAATTTTTTGTTTCTACAAAATTACCAACTTTAGATCCAGATTCTAATTTTGTTCCTGGTCTTATTCTAGCATATGGTCCAATAATAATATTATTGTCAATCTTTGCTCCTTCAATATGACTAAAAGATTTTACACTCACATTATTCCCAATTTTTACTTTAGAGCCAATTACCACGTAAGGCTCTATTGTTACGTTTTTTCCAAAGCTAGTATCTTTTGATAAAAAAATTGTTTCGGGAGCTATTAGATTTACTCCTTTCATTAAAGCTTTATTTCTTAATCTCTCTTGGGAAAGCCTATAAGAATTCGCTTTATTTAATTTAATATTTGTATTCATCTAGATTTCTCTTTACATTAGAATTTGTACTGTAATAAGTCACAAAATATTTCTTTTTAATACTTATAAAAAATGAGTCAAATATTAACAATTCTTTTTGATCTTGATGGAACTATAGTTGATACCGCTCCAGATTTAATGGCTGCACATAACCATGTTATGAGAAAGTTTGGAAAAGATGAAAAAAAACTTTCTGATATTAAGAGTTTAGCTGGGCGTGGAACATGGGTAATGATGCAAAGATCTTTTAAAGAAAAAATAACAGACGAAAAAATTAAAAAAGAAATGACTACTGAGTTTTTAGATTACTATAGCAAAAACATAAACAGAGATAGTAAGCCTTTAGTTGGATTGATTGAATTTTTGAACTGGGCAAAATCTAATAATATTTCTATGGCTGTTTGTACAAACAAACAAGAAAAATTAGCCGTAGACTTATTAAAAAAATTAGACCTTATAAAATTTTTTGAATATGTCGCAGGATCTGACACTTTTGAATTTAATAAACCTGATCCACGACATCTTACTAATGTAGTTGAAATTATTAGTGGAGATTTAAAAAAAACAATTATGGTCGGTGATAGTGAGGTTGACTCTATGTCAGCTTATAACGCAAAAGTACCTTTTATATTGGTAGAGGAAGGTTACACTGAAAAAAATATAGAAGAAATTAAACATGATATTTCAATTAAAAATTTTTTGAATTTTGAAAAAGTTATTAAGAAATATTTATGATTAACTTCTCGTTATTTTCTGCTTTAGCAACCTATTACTTTATAATGTTTGTTACACCTGGGCCTAATAATGCAATGTTGACTGCGTCAGGAATGAAATTTGGTTTTGTAAAAACATTGCCTCATTTAATTGGCATTCCTTCAGGGCACATTTTGCAAATTTCTCTGGTTTGTTTTGGCCTAGGAAATTTGTTTCTTAAAATTCCTGAATTGCAGTTTTACATGAAAATTTTATGTTTCTTTTATTTAATTTATTTAAGTTGGACTATATTAGGCTCTTTTAGCGTAGTAAAAAAAAAAACTGGGCGACCATTAAAGCTATACGAAGCTGCTGCTTTTCAGTTCATAAATCCTAAAGCGTGGACAATTGCAATTACTGTTGTGTCTGGTTTTTTTCCTGTGGAAGAGAACTTTTTTATTGCAACAACTTTTGTAACACTTACTGCAGCAGTTATTTGTTTCCCTTCTATTTGTTTATGGGCTTTGTTTGGTAATAGTTTAAGATTATTTATCAAAAATAATAAGACAAAAAAAATTATTGAATATATTCTAGCTATATTATTAGTCGTAACTGCGTTATTTATTTTAATAAAATAATCTTTGATTTTTTAATATTCGTCTAATATAAGACACCTAAATGCATTTTAATAAAAAAAACGCATCTCAAAAAAGATTAGATTTAATAAAGTCTTTAAAATCAAAAAAATTACTAAGATTCCCTGGTGCCTATAATCCCCTTTGTGCAAAACTAATTGCAGAGATTGGTTTTGATGGAATTTATATTTCTGGTGGAGTAATGGCTAATGACCTTGGTATACCAGATATTGGTTTAACAACCTTAGATCACGTTAGCTACAGATCTAATCAAATAACTCAAGCCACTGACCTACCCTCAATAGTCGATGCTGATACAGGATTTAAAGATTGTAAAAAAACTATTTCGACTCTTGAAAGCAAGGGTCTTTCTGGTTGTCATATAGAAGATCAGGTAGATGAAAAAAGGTGCGGTCATTTAGATAATAAAGAAATCATTCCTGTTAAAGCGATGATTAAAAAAATAGATACCGCTGTAAAAGCTAGGAAAGATAGTAATTTTTTAATAATTGTTAGAACAGATGCCAATACAGTAGAGGGATTGGATAAAACAATTGAAAGAGTAAAAGCATACGAGAGTGCTGGTGCTGATATGATTTTTCCAGAAGCTATGAAAAATGAAAATGAATTTGAAAAAATTAGAAAAAATTCAAAAACATATTTATTAGCCAATATGACAGAATTTGGTAAGTCCAAACTTTTAAAAAGATCTCAATTAGAAAATCTAGGGTATAACCTGGTAATTTATCCGGTAACTACACAAAGATTAGCAATGAAAAATGTGGAAGATGGTTTAAAAACAATTTTTCAAGAGGGAGATCAAAATAATATTATTGATAAAATGCAGACTAGAAAAAGATTGTATGAGCTTGTAGAATATGAAAAGTATAATACTCCGGGGAAAAAAATAACTGACTTTTCAACAGAGGGACATGAATAATGAATGAAGATATTAAAAAAGGACTTTTAGGTATTGTGGTAGACGAAACTACCATTTCTCATGTTGTTCCAGAATTAAGTGCCCTTACTTATAGAGGGTATAAGGTGCAGGATCTTTGTGATAAGTGTGAATTTGAAGAAGTAGCATACTTAGTTCTTAACGGTGAGTTACCAAGTAAAAAACAATTAAAAAAATTTACAAAACAAGAGAGATCAGAAAGAAAACTTTCAAAAAGTATTTTAAAAGATATTAAAAGAATGCCAAAAAATGCACATCCTATGGATGTGATCAGAACATGTGTAAGTTTAATGGCTTTAGAAGATAAAGATACAAAAGATAATTCACCTAAAGCAAATATGAGAAAAACAATGAGAATTTTTGCTAAAACTCCGACAGCAGTTGCTGCTTACTTTAGAGCTCGTAAAGGGAAAAAAATAATATCTCCTGATAAAAAATTGTCTTTTTCTGAAAATTTTTTCAAAATGATGTTTAATAAAGTCCCAGACAAGGAAATTGTCAGAGCTTTTGATATTTCTTTAATTTTATATGCTGAACACAGTTTTAATGTTTCTACTTTTACTGCTAGAACAATAACAAGTAGTTTATCAGATTTACATGGTGCAATTACAGGTGCTATTGCCTCTCTCAAAGGCCCGCTGCATGGAGGAGCAAATGAAGCAGTGATGCATATGATGAAAGAAATTGGAAAACCAGAAAAAGCAAAAAAATGGATAGAAAATGCTTTGTCTAAAAAGAAAGTTGTAATGGGCTTTGGTCACAGGGTATACAGAACAGGAGACTCAAGAGTTCCAACTATGAAACATTACATGTTCAAAGTGGCAAAACTTTTAAAAAAAGAAAAATATACTCAAATGTATGAAATTTTAGAGAAAGTTATGATTGAAAAAAAGAATATTCACCCAAATGTAGATTTTCCTTGTGGACCAACATATTACATGATGGGGATAGATATAGATTTCTATACACCAATTTTTGTGATGTCTAGAATTACTGGATGGTCTGCTCATATTATGGAGCAACATGCTTCTAACAAGCTGATAAGACCTTTGTCAAAATACAAAGGTGAAGAAGTTAGAGAAGTAATGCTTTTAAATCAAAGATAAATTAGCTTGTTTTTTTAGCGATAATATTCTCCTCATCAAGGTCGAAAAGCTCATAATTATTAGCTGCTAATAGATCTTTAATCTCTTTTAATTTAGGCCCCATATTAAAAGTTCCATCAAAATGTTTTTTTTCAAATATTATATTGTTAATTCTAACTTTTTTATAATCAATTGATTTAAGAATTTTATATTCTGAACCCTCAACATCTATCATTAATTTTTCAACTTTTTCAATAGAGTATTTTTTAATCAAAGACTGTGGAGACAGGCACTGTATTTTAATTTCCTCTATATCTTCCTCAGAAACTTTAAATCTTTTATTTTTATGATTTAAAATATGATCTTTTTCAAAAGAGCCAATTCCACTAGCCCAATGTTTTTTTAATTTTTCAATAGAGCTTCTTTTGATATAGTAAAAAGGTATAATTTCATCTTTGTCGCTAATTGCAGTTGGCTCGATTATTACCTCAGGAAATTTTTTTACTCTTTCTTTAAGTTCCTTCAAATTATAAGGTACTGGTTCAATTAAAAGAATTTTTTTACCAATCGATTTTTCTAGTTCGTCTTGCAACCAATAACCTGTGTGGGAACCTATAGATATAAAACCAAATTCAGCCAGTTTGTAAAACCTTTATGAGAATGCCTCAACCCATGTTCCTTTAGTTGAAGCTTTAGAATATTCTGTTGCTCTACCTTCAAAAAAGTTCATATGCTCCACAGCGTTAAGCATAGTATCTAACCATGTTAATGGGTTTTTCTTAACATCGTAAATTGGCTCTAATCCTAATTGAACTAGACGTCTGTTCCCTATAAATCTGATATAATCTTTTACTTCTTGAGCTGTTAGGCCTTTCATTGGACCCATTTCGAAGGCTAAATCAATAAACGAGTCCTCATGTTGAACGATTGTTCTGCAAGCTTCGTAAAGCTCCTTTTTTAATTTAGGTGTCCAAATTTCAGGATTTTCTTTTATAAACTCCTTAAATATTCTTATCATTGAATTACAATGTAAAGTTTCATCTCTTACAGACCAAGTTACTATTTGACCCATGCCTTTAAGTTTATTGTGTCTTGGAAAATTTAATAGAATAGCAAAGCTAGCGAATAATTGTAATCCTTCTGTGAAAGCACTAAAGACTGCTACAGTTTTTGCTATATCTTCCTTGGAATTAACATTAAAACCTTGCATGTAATCGTATTTATCTTTCATTTCTTTGTATTTCATGAAAGCAGAATACTCAGACTCAGGCATACCTATTGTATCTAATAAATGTGAGTAAGCCGCTACGTGAACGGTTTCCATAGATGCAAAAGCAGTCATCATCATTAAAACTTCAGTTGGTTTAAACACAGTCGTATAATGTCTTAAATAGCAATTATTAACTTCAACATCTGCTTGCGTGAAGAATCTGAAAATTTGTGTGACTAAGTTTTTTTCAGGTTCAGATAAATTTTTTTGCCAGTCTCTAACGTCATCTCCTAGCGGTACTTCTTCCGGCAGCCAATGAATTCTTTGTTGAGTTAACCACGCATCATAACACCACGGATATCTAAAGGGCTTGTAAACTGGATTTTCTACTAATAAGCCCATTTTTTTTGGCTCTTCTTTTTTACTATTATCTTTTTTTACTACTGACATGATAGACACTCCTCATATTTGTTTTCTTCATTAGTTGATTCTTTATCTGTTTTATAAACATTTTTTGTCACATCTGTTGAAGAACCGGTATTAACATTTTCAGCTCTTTGAATAGATTTTGATCTACAGTAATAAAGGCTTTTCAGTCCTTTTTTCCAAGCTTGAAAGTGAATATTATGAAGGTCTCGTTTGTGAATATCTGCAGGAATAAAAACATTAACAGATTGAGCTTGAGATATATGTGGTGTTCTGTCTGCGCCTAACTCTACTATCCATCTTTGATCTATTTCAAAGGCGGTTTTAAAAGTTTCCTTTTCTTCAATAGTTAAAAAATCTAAATGAGAAACAGATCCTTGATTAGTTGTAATGCTAGACCAAATTTCATCGTTATTTTTTCCATAATTTTCTAAAACTTCAGTTAAATATTTATTTCTAACATTATAAGATCCTGATAGAGTTTTGTGAGTATAGCTGTTACCAGAAATTGGTTCTATCCCTGGGGATGTCCCTCCACATATAATTGAAATGGATGCTGTGGGTGCGATTGCAGTTTTGTTCGAAAATCTTTCCTTTACTCCGTATTCTTCTGCATCTGGACATGCTCCTCTTTCCTCAGCAAGAGTTACTGAAGCTGCGTCAACTTTTGTTTGAATATCTTTAAAAACTTTTTTATTCCAAACCTTGCTCATAACAGATCCAAAAGGAATTTTTTTCTTTTGAAAATAAGAGTGTAAACCCATAACTCCAAGTCCAACACTTCGTTCTCTCATGGCCGAATATTTCGCATTTTCGAATGAGTCTGGAGCTTTATTTATAAAATCTGACATGATATTATCTAAGAACCTCATTACATCTTCAACAAATTTTTCTTCGTCTTTCCATTCATCATATTTTTCTAAATTAAGAGAAGAAAGACAACAAACCGCTGTTCTCTCTTTTCCGTCGTTATCTAATCCTGTCGGTAAAGTAATCTCGCTACATAGGTTGGAAGTTTTAACTCGAAGACCAGCTAATTTGTGATGTTGAGGTATTTGTCTGTTAACTGTATCAATATAAATAATATATGGTTCACCAGTCTCTACTCTCGCTGTCAAAAGTCTTATCCATAAGTTCCTTGCTGAAATATTTGATTGCACTGAACCATCTTTAGGACTTCTAAGTGCCCATTGTGAATCTGTCTCTACAGCTCTCATAAATGCATCCGAAACTAAAACTCCATGATGTAGGTTCAATGACCTTCTGTTAACATCTCCACCTGTTGGTCTTCTCATTTCAATAAACTCTTCTATTTCTGGATGATCAATTGGTAAATAACAAGCTGCAGAGCCTCTTCTCAATGAACCTTGGCTTATCGCCAATGTTAAAGAGTCCATCACTTTAATAAATGGAATTATTCCTGAAGTTTTTCCAACTTTTCCAATTTTCTCTCCTATTGATCTTAAATTACCCCAATAACTTCCTATGCCACCGCCTCTAGCTGCCAACCAAACATTCTCACTCCATAAATCTAGTATGCCTTCTAAACTGTCCCCTGCTTCATTTAAGAAACATGAGATTGGCAAACCTCTCTCGGTTCCACCATTTGATAAAACTGGAGTTGCTGGCATGAACCATAAATTACTAATGTAATTATAAAGTCTTTGAGCATGTAAATTATTATCTGCGTATGTACTTGCAACTCTTGCAAACAGATCTTGAAAAGACTCATTGTGACCTAGGTATCTATCAGTCAATGTAGCTTTACCAAAATCAGTAAGATTTGAATCTCTAGATCGATCAATTTTAATTGTTATACCTTTTTCATTTTGAAAAAGTTCTGTCTCTCCTGAAAGAGAAAAAAGATCTGTTTTTTTTGGACCGTTATCCTTAAACTTAGATACGGCGTTAGAACCTATGCTGCCCACAGCTTTTTTTATTGCCAAAGATACATTTTTATTCATAAATTTAGTTACTTAACGGCTTAAATAGTAATAAACAACTATATGTTGTGTTACATTATTGTTAATATACTACATAATACGTTAGTTCAATAGAACATTATACGAACATTTGTTTTTTTTTTCAAGTGGAAAGTTTTGTTAATAAAGAAGGTCATATAAAAGAGAATATTAATGCTGATAAATCCAAATGGTTTTAGAGAGTACGATGCGAGATGGCTATATGAGAAAGAGATAGACCTTCTCGGAATTGAAGATCTTGGTAAAGGTCTTGGCACACAAATTATTCAACACACTAAAAAAAGTAATCCGAGGGTAATCGTTGGGCACGATTACAGATCTTATAGTGAAAAAATTAAATCTGCATTAAAAAAGGGATTAATATCTACAGGTTGTTTTATAGAAGATATAGGACTTTCTTTATCTCCAACAGTATATTTTGCTCAATTTAATTTAAATGCAGATGCTGTAGCTATGGTAACAGCAAGTCATAATGAAAATGGATGGACGGGAGTAAAGATGGGTATAAAAAGAGGTTTAACTCATGCTCCTGAAGAAATGTCCGAACTAAAAGAAATAACACTAAATAAAAAATTTATTGAAGGAAAAGGATCTAATAAAAATATAGATAATTTTAAACAAGTCTATATTCAAGATTTAATTAAAAAAAACAAAATTAAAAAAAAAATAAAAGCAGTAGTAGCTTGTGGAAATGGTACTGCCGGTATCTTTGCCCCTGAAATATTAAAAGGTGCAGGTTGTGAAGTTATTGAATTAGATTGTAAACTGGATTGGTCTTTTCCAAAGTACAATCCAAATCCTGAAGATTTAAAGATGCTTCATGCAATAGCTAAAGCTGTAAAAGATAATAACGCTGATATAGGATTTGGTTTTGATGGAGATGGTGATAGATGCGGAGTAATAGATGAAAAAGGAAACGAAATTTTTTCTGACAAAATTGGATTATTAATAGCAAGAAATCTAGCGCCCAAATATAAAAATTCTAAATTTGTTGTAGATGTAAAATCCACTGGTCTTTATTCAAAAGACAAAGTTTTGTCTGAAAATAAGTGTAAAACTATTTATTGGAAAACTGGTCATTCTCATATTAAACGAAAAGTAAATTTAGAAAAAGCTTTAGCAGGATTTGAAAAAAGTGGACACTTCTTTTTTAGTCAACCTCTTGGATATGGTTATGACGATGGAATTAATTCTGCTATTCAAGTATGTCATTTGCTCAATAATCAAAATAAAAAGATGAGCGAGATTATGAATGACCTTCCTAAAACTTTTCAAACCCCAACTATGGCTCCCTTTTGTAAAGATGATGAAAAATACAAAGTTGTTGCAGAAATGGTTAAAAAAGTAAAAAAACTTAAAGAAGAAAACACAAAAATTGATAATCAATTAATAACTGAAATATTAACTGTTAATGGTGTACGATTTGTCTTAGAGGATGGTTCATGGGGCTTGATTAGAGCTTCTTCCAACAAACCTTCGCTTGTTGTAGTTACTGAAAGTCCATCGTCGGATGTTAGAAAGAAAAAAATATTTGATTTTATTGACAACCTTTTACAGAAAACTGGAAAAATTGGTGAATATGATCAGAAAATTTAATACCAATTAAATAAATTACAATTGGAAATAGTCAAATAAAAATTTTGATCCTATTATTATTAAAAAAAAACCAAAATATTTAGTTAGTTTTTTCTTATCAATTCTATGGCTTTTTTTAGCGCCTAATCTTGCCATAAATGTTGTTATTGGAACAAATATTAAAAATGCTGGAATATGAATAAAGCCTACGCTTAACGGTAAATTTGCCTTTAAATAGTTTCCTGAAATAAAAAAACCAATTGCACCAAATAAAGCTATTATAAAACCAATTGCAGCAGCACTACCAATTGCTTTATTGATAGGATAGCCAAAAAATTTAAGGATTGGAACATTCATTACAGCTCCACCTATGCCCATAGGTGCAGAAATAAAGCCCGTAATTAAACCGCTTACGATCTTTGAAGGTAAACCCATATTAATTTTTATATCTTTTTCTTTCTCCTTTAAAAAGAGTAGATAAAATGCAAGCATATAAACGACTAATGAAAAAAATAAGATTAATGGTTTTGTTTTCAGGTTGGCTGCAAAAATAGTTCCTAATACTACTCCTGTAATAACGAATATTCCGTAACCTTTGACAAGACTAAAATCGACAGCTTTATGTTGGTGGTGTGTCATAACTGAAACTGTTGAAGTGGGTATAATAATTGCAAAAGACGTTCCAACAGCTAAATGCATTAAGTAAGAAGATTCTATACCTGAATTACTAAATATATAAAATAATATTGGCACAGTAATCAAACCTCCTCCTATACCAAACAATCCTGCAGCAAAACCCGCGGGGAAAGCAGTCAAGATCATAATAATTAATAAAAATAGAATTTGATCTAACTGTAGATTTCCTGTCATTTGGTAATTTGGTTAGCCTTTTCGTTATTTTGAGCAATAGTCATTATGTGGTTTACTTTTTGAAAATCAGAGTCACGTGCCATCATATTGTCACTTAAATATCTTTTCCATTTATTGGCTCCAGATTGACCATGGTATAAACCAACAGTATGTCGCATAATTTGATTTACTCTAGTACCTTTTTTTACTTCATCTTTTACGTATGCAACTAATTTTTCAGCTATTTCAGATCTGCTTAAAACATTTCCGTTACCAAAAATTTCTTTTTCAATAGCAGCAAGGAAATAAGGGTTTTGATAGATAGCCCTTCCAATCATAACGCCATCACAATTGATTAAGTGTTTCTGAATTTCTTCAACTTTTGTTATTCCTCCATTAATTATAATTTCTAAATCTTTATTTTCTTTTTTAATTTCATAAACAAGTGGATAATTTAATTTAGGTATTTTTAAATTTTCTTTAGGAGTAAGACCTTTTAAAATTGCTTTCCTTGCATGTAAAATTATTGTTTTACAACCGGATTTAGAAATTTTATTTATAAAATTATTTAAATAATCAAAGTTTTCTATTTTATCAAAACCTATTCTTGTTTTTGCGGTAATAGGAAGGTTGCAAGAATTCACCATTTCATTTATGCATTCTGCAACTAAGTCAGGTTCTTTGATTAAGCATGCTCCAAATTTATTTTTTTGTACTTTTTTACTCGGACAGCCCAAATTGATGTTAACTTCATTATAACCTAAGTCTTCGGCTATTTTACAAACTGATGCTAGCTCCTTTTTATCTGAGCCTCCTACTTGCAGACCAAGTGGTTTTTCAATTTCATTAAAGCCTAGTATTTTTTCTCTATCTCCATGAAGCGCTGACTTCGTGGCCACCATTTCGGTGTAAAGCATAACATTTTTACTTAACAATCTTAAAAAATATCTTTCATGTCGATCCGTACAATCCATCATAGGAGCAACTGAAACTTTTCTATTGATTTTCAATTATTTATTTTCTTCTGTGGTATTTTTTGCTTCTTCTTTTAATTCTAATGGTGATTCTGTTAATTGCTCTTCTTTTTTAACTTCTTCAGAAGGTTGAGCTTTCTTTATTTCAGGAATTTTTCTTGTTCTTTTTGAAGGTAATATAGCTACGCCACTTTTTGAGATTTGACCTTTGTAAATTTTTTCAAAATCGTCATTTTCTTCTTCTTCAATCTCTTCCTGTTCAACGCCTTC